>JAWXUA010000005.1:0-47039 GCA_044433065.1 Pseudomonadota bacterium | reverse complement strand
CCCTTTTCAAAGGGTGCCCCTCCCCCAGCTCGTCTTAACTACTAAATAACTACTAAACTTATTCAGCCGTAATCCTTTCGATGCCACCCATGTAAGGACGGAGCACTTCTGGGATGATGACGGAGCCATCTTCTTGCTGATAGTTTTCGAGAACGGCTACGAGGGTACGGCCCACGGCGAGACCTGAGCCATTGAGGGTGTGTGCAAATTCTGGCTTACCACCGGCTGCGGGGCGGAAGCGGATATTGGCACGACGTGCTTGGAAATCGGTGCAGTTGGAGCACGACGAGATTTCGCGGTAGGTGTTTTGGCCTGGGAGCCAGACTTCGATGTCGTAGGTCTTGGCTGCGGAGAAACCCATGTCGCCGGTGCATAGGGTGATGACGCGGTATGGCAGCCCGAGCGCTTGGAGGAGGCCTTCGGCATGCTTCAGCATTTTTTCAAGCTCATCAAAGGACTTGTCTGGGTGCGCAAAGCGGACCATTTCGACCTTGGTGAACTGATGCTGACGGATGAGACCGCGGGTATCTTTACCATAGCTGCCTGCTTCAGAGCGGAAACATGGCGTTTGAGCACAGTAGCCAATGGGTAGCTGGCTTTCCTCAAGGATTTCTTCGGAATGCAGATTGGTCAGTGGCACTTCTGCTGTGGGAATGAGGAAATAGTCCCAACCTTCGAGCTTGAAGAGGTCTTCTTCGAACTTGGGCAATTGACCTGTGCCGGTCATGGTCTTGCGGTTCACCATGAAGGGAGGCAAAATCTCTGTGTAGCCGTTCTGGCTGATGTGCGTGTCGAGGAAGAAGTTGGCCAAAGCACGCTCAAGACGCGCAGCCCAACGCCAGTACACGGTGAAACGGCTGCCTGTGAGCTTACCAGCGCGCTCGAAGTCAAGACCACCAAGATTGGTGCCGATTTCCCAGTGCTCTTTGGGAGTGAAGGAAAATTCGCGAGGCGTTCCGTGACGGAGGACTTCAGGGTTATCGTCTTCACTGCGACCAAAAGGTACAGAGGCGTCAGGCAGGTTTGGAACCGCCATCATCCACGCGTTGAGCTGTTCCTTTACGGCTTCGGTCTCACTATCCAAAGCTTTGATCTCGTCAGACACAGAGCCTAACTGCGCAATGATAGCCGACGCATCTTCGCCAGCACGCTTGGCTTTAGCGACTTCGCCAGATGCCTTGTTGCGCTCGCTTTTGAGGCCTTCAACCTTGGTCAAAAGCTCACGTCGACGTGCATCCAATGCACTAAACTCAGCCATATCAATAGATGAACTGCGTGCCTCAAGGGCCGCTACCATCACTTCTGGATTTTTTTGCAATAGCTTTAAGTCAATCATTTTAGTACTCCTTAGCTGCTCTTTTTGTACCCGTGTCCACTCGGAAGGTCAATAGGGGGTGGGATTGGGAGTTTGGCGGTTAGCGACGCTTCGAGCTGTACGTTCATGCGTCAAGAAATGGACTGTCCCATACGCAAGCTGCCCAAGAGATAGGCTGCCGTCGTTGGGCGGCAATTGGGAATGGCATAGGGGCACAAGTCCACGCTGGCGCACGGCTTTTGGTAGCTCAGCCGCAAGGGTGGCATTCTGCATGACACCACCAGAAAGCCCAATAAATTCAATGTGAAGCCGCTCAGACCAAAAGGCTGCCATGTCTGCAAGACCTTCCACGAGACCAAGGTGAAAACGACGGGCAATGGCTCCAATGGTGACAGCGTCTTCAGTATTCCCAGTATGGGGGCCAGCTTGCCAGTCTGCGTAGACCTGCGCAAAGAGGGTGTGCGTATCCAGTATGGTCGTGGTGCTGGGGCTTGTCGCATGTTCCTGCGCCTCTGCCTCTACGACCTTGAAGGGGCATGCATAGGCTCTCGTTTCGGTCATGTCCTGCACGTGTTCAAGGAGAATAGCCGCTTGGCCTTCAAAGGTTATGGTCTGGCAAAGCCCTAACATGGCCGCTACAGCGTCGAATAAACGACCACAGCTTGAAGTGTATGGCGTGTTGATGTTGCGTTCAATCATGATGTTTACGAAAGAACTGGCTTGTTCATATGCTGGTAGCCATGGCAGAGTTCGTGTCTTTTTGGCGTCTGGAAGCTCGCTAACGAGACCTTGGGCTATCCGCCAAGGCTCCCTAATAGCCGCCTCACCACCAGCAAGAGGCATGGTCTGCAAATGGCCAAGTCTGCGTTGTTCCAACGTTTTTGTGTTCACCAATAAGCATTCGCCGCCCCAAATGGTCCCGTCGTCACCATAACCAGTTCCATCGAGCACAAGACAAATGGCCGCGCCATCATGCTGATTTTCCGCAAGCACGGAATACGCATGGGCATAATGATGCTGCACTTTGAGGAGCGGTACGTCGTGGGTTTTGGCATACTCTTCGGCCCAATGGCTTGTCATGTAATCTGGGTGCTTGTCGCACACGATGGCCTTGGGCGTGACCTGTAAGATGTCGGCTAGATGGGCAGCGATTTCCTGATAAAATCCGAAGGTTTCTAGATTGTGCATGTCGCCTATATGCTGGCTCACAAAGGCCATATCCCGAGGCTTGGCCGCACGGCTGAGGCATAGGGTGTTCTTGAGCTCTGGACCTGTGGCCAAGACGCAAGGGCGCTCTATAGGCTCTTGGAGACCTTGAGGCTCTTGGGTTGCATGAGGCTCTTGGGTTGCATGAGGCTCTTGGGTTGCATGAGGCTCTTGGGTTGCATGAGGCTCATGGGGCTTGCTACTATCCTTATATAGAGAACTCAGTTCAATGGGCTTCGGCACAAAGCCACGGGCGCGACGCATGAACATGGTGCCTTGCCCAGCTATGTGGCGCACTACAGAGTCGTCGGTGCGGATGAGGATGTCCCGATTATGCAAGAGAAAAACGTCGGCGATGTGGGCTAAGCGGCGTAAGGCTTCGCGGTTGCCAAGGCAGATGGGTTCGCCACCAGCATTGCCCGATGTCATGACAAGGGCGCATAGTGGGGCCTCTTGGGTTTTCGCTAATGCTTCATGAAGGTATTGGAATAAGACATGATGAAGAGGTGTATACGGCAACATAATGCCGATATAGGGCGTGCCTTGATTAGTATGCGGTGCGACAGACGGCCCAATATGTGGTGCGACAGACGGAGCAATATGTGGAGCAATAGGGACACCTGTATTCTCCCCAGCACCTAAAGCACGGCACAGCACAATGGGCCGCTCTTGGGATACCATGAGCGCCTCTTCCTCAGCTGTAGGGCAGGCAATGCGGCGCACGGTTTCCATGTCAGGAACCATGATGGCTAACGGCTTATGTGGACGGCTTTTGCGTTGTCGTAAGGTCTGCACGGCAAGCTCGTTGGTGGCATCGCATGCAAGGTGAAAGCCCCCAAGCCCTTTGATGGCTGCAACGTTGCCGTCGGCCAAATCTTCGGCAGTCTTGCGTATGGCGTCTTGGTCACGGTAGGCGGCGGACTCAAAATCCGTTGGGTATTCTGTGCCTTGCGTAGCTCCATCATTTGGCTTGGTCCCATTATGTCGTACATACCAAAGGCTTGGGCCACATTCTGGGCAGGCATTGGGCTGGGCATGAAAACGTCGGTCCAAGGGGTCGCCATATTCTTCGGCACAATCTGGGCACAGCGGAAAACAGGCCATGGATGTTTTGTCTCTATCGTAGGGAATGGAGCGTGTGATGGTGTAGCGTGGTCCGCAATTGGTGCAGTTGGTGAAGGCGTAGCGATAGCGTGTGCCTTTTACATCGTTCATGTCTGCAATGCAGTCGTCACACGTAGACATATCTGGGCTGATGAGCACGTGGTGACCATGGTGACCAGTACTTGCGACGATGCAAAAGTCCTCTTCGCCATCAATGGTGTCCATATCGTCATAATCTAAGGATACAACATGGGCCAATGGCGGCAATTCATGGCGCAATGCATGGTCGAAGGCAGCCATGGTGTCAGCATTGCTTTGCGCCTCAATAAAGACCCCCTCAGACGTATTGCTCACAAAGCCCGTAAGCCCATAACGCATGGCAAGACGATAGACAAAAGGGCGAAATCCCACACCTTGAACTTGGCCACAAATGGTATAGCGACGACGTGTTTTCATGGCCTCAGCATAGCAGAGCGCGGCCTCATGGGGAAGACCTTCAAGGCACCTATCGTGTTTTCTGTTGTCGTTGACGCAAGAATTCCCCCTAGCTCCATCGCGCTGTGCGTAGCATTTAGACGCAATATGACTGCATTGGTTAATCAAACAGTCTTTATAAGTGACGTATTGCCTTTGCATCCTGTCGTGTTTTTGGCTACTTTATAGCACAATGCGCCTTTTGTTCTATGAAATTCGGTAAAATTATTGATATATAGTGGCAAAGACTTGCCATAGCACACAGTCTCGGCTAAAGATTTCCCATCATTTACAGAGGTATTTTTTTTGAGGAGGATATATGGCAGCAGAAAAATTAGGCGCTCGCGTCCGCAAGTATAGAGAGGAACGTGGCTTAACTCTTGATAACCTGTCTGAGGCATCGGGGTTGACCGTTGAGTTCTTGGGTGCTTTGGAAGAGGAAAATTTATATCCTTCTATCGGCCCACTGCAAAAGATTGCTGGTGCGCTCAACGTGCGTCTTGGCACCTTCATGGACGATGAAGTCACGCGTGACCCTATTGTCGTGCGTCAAGGTGAGCGTGAGGCTGACCTCACCATGCAAAAGACCCGCACCAAGCGCGCGGCCTTTATGTTCCACTCCCTCGGCAAAGGCAAAAGCGACCGTAACATGGAACCTTTCTATGTTGACATCGAGCCAGAGCCAGAAGAAGACCGCAAGCTCGCATCGCACCAAGGTGAAGAGTTCATTCTCGTAGTGAAAGGCGCTGTCCGCGTTGTCTACGGTAAGGAAGAGCACGTCCTCCATGCTGGCGACACCATCTACTACAATTCCATCGTGCCACACTACGTTGGCGCTGATGGCAATGAGCCTGCCGCTATCTACGCAGTCATTTACTACCCACATTAGGATATTTGGATTGTCTGGGGGAGGGAGGAAATTTTTCCAAAAGGCTCCTCTCTCCCCCAGCTAACCAATCAAACACCCCCCCAAACGGAGTCCTCCATGGCACATATTGGCGTACAAGAGCGCACCATTGGCCAAATTCTTGATGATACCGTAGCACGCTTTCCAGACAATGACGCAGTTGTGTACGTGGACCGTGACTACCGTTTAACGTATACGCAGTTCGCCAAAGTTGTTGATGAGCTGGCTATAGGCCTCATGGCTCTTGGTGTACAGCGCGGCGAAAAGGTGGCTATCTGGGCGACCAATGTGCCTTATTGGGTAGCATTGCAGTTTGCTACGGCTAAGATTGGCGCTGTGATGATTACGGTCAATACCAACTATCGCGAAGCTGAACTTGAGTATTTGCTGAACCAGTCTGAGTGCGAAAATCTCTTTATTATCGATGGCTTCCGTGACCATGACTATGTGCAGACCACATATGACCTTGTGCCAGAATTGCGTACCTTGCCACGTGGTCAGCTGGTGAGCGAGCGTGTACCGCACTTGAAGCGCGTCATGTTCCTTGGCCTTGAAAAGCATCGTGGCATGTATTCTGTGCCTGAAATTATCAGCCTTGGTGTCATGGTGAGCCCTGAGGAATATAAGGAACGCCAAGACTCGCTGGATCCACACGACGTTGTGAATATGCAGTATACGTCGGGCACCACAGGCTTCCCTAAGGGCGTTATGCTCACGCATATTGGCGTTGGTAATAATGGCTACTGGATTGGCTATAATCAGCGTTTTACGGACAAGGACCGCGTGTGCATCCCTGTGCCGCTGTTCCACTGCTTTGGCTGCGTGCTTGGCGTTATGGCCGCTATCAACCACGGCTCCACGCTGGTCATTTTGGAGAGCTTTAATCCCTTGCATGTCATGGCTTCCATCGACCAAGAGCGTTGCACTGCGGTCTACGGTGTGCCCACCATGTATCTCTCCATCCTTGAGCATAAGTTATTCAACAAGTTTGACTTCTCATGCTTGCGCACAGGCATCATGGCTGGCTCTGTCTGCCCAGAACCGCTCATGCGCCGCGTCATGGACGTCATGTATATGAAGGAAATCACTAACTGCTACGGGCTTACCGAAGCCTCACCAGTTATGACCCAGACTGACGTGCATGACACCCTCGAACGTCGAGTGCAGAGCATCGGTCGCGCCATGCCGCACATCGAAGTGTGCATCAAAGATCCTGAAACCAACGAAGAAATGCCTGTGGGCGAAGTTGGCGAAATCTGCTGTCGTGGCTACAATGTCATGAAGGGCTACTACAATATGCCCGAAGCCACAGCGTCTGCCATCGACGAGGACAACTGGCTTCACTCTGGCGACCTTGGTAAAGTTGATGAGCATGGCTATTACTGCGTCACAGGCCGTATCAAAGACATGATTATTCGTGGTGGTGAAAACGTCTATCCTCGTGAGATTGAAGAATTTCTTTATTCTCTCGACGGTGTGCAAGACGTGCAAGTTGTGGGCGTTCCAAGCCGTAAATACGGTGAAGAAGTCGGTGCTTTCATCATCATCAAGCCCGGTTACTCCATCGCACCAGAAGACGTACGTGACCACTGCCGTGGCCGCATCGCATGGTATAAAGTGCCACGCTATATCGCCTTCCTCGAGGAATTCCCCATGACCGCGAGTGCTAAAATCCAGAAGTTTAAGCTTCGCGAAATGGCTGGCGAAATGTTCCCAGAAGCTATGAAATAAGGTGGGATTTTTTTCTGAGGGCTTTGTCTTCAGACTTAAGCTTAGGGCTTAGGCCCTTTGAACCCATTTATGCAAGCGGCCCTGTGACCTCAAAAAGGTTGCAGGGCTGCTTACTTTTGTTGATGACGTTTAGGGGTGGGGCTATCCTAAAAAACACCTAATTTCCGGAACATGCCCACAAGGCCTTGTGACATGGGCCAACTTGTTCTATACTATAGGTACTTCAGCTATATATCAATATACAGTAATATAGTTTTATTCGCCATAAGAAATAGCAAGAGAACGATAAGGATGCGGTAAGCGTCCCATAAGCATACGGAGAACATCATGGCCCACAAAGTCAATAAAACCATTGCCGAAATCAACGAACGCATCAAACAAGGCAAAGCTGTTGTCCTCAACGCTGAGGAAATGACCGAAGCTGTGCGCCGCATGGGCAAAGAAAAAGCCGCCCGTGAGGTGGACGTTGTCACCACAGGTACCTTCTCACCTATGTGTTCTTCTGGTCTGCTCTTCAATATTGGCCAGCAAGATCCACCAACCATGCGCACCTCCAAGGTCTGGCTCAACGACGTGTCAGCCTATGCAGGTCTTGCCGCTGTGGACTCCTATCTTGGCGCAACTGAAGTCACCACCGATGACCCTCTCAATAAAGTCTATCCTGGTGCCTTTAAATACGGTGGTGGCCATGTTATTGAAGACCTTTTGCGCGGTAAAAAAGTGCATCTGCGCGCGGAAAACTATGGCACAGATTGCTATCCTCACCGTGTCATCGACAAGTACATCGACCTCAATTATTTGCCCTATGCACATCTTTTAAATCCGCGGAATTGCTATCAAAACTACAATGCCGCTGTGAACACAACCAAAAAGCTCATCTATACATATATGGGGCCGCTCAAGCCTAGTATGCGCAATGTGAACTACGCTACATCGGGCCGCCTGTCGCCGCTCTTTAATGACCCGCTCTTCAAGACCATCGGCCTTGGCACGCGCATCTTCCTTGGTGGTGGCGTTGGCTATGTCCTTGGCGCAGGTACGCAGCATGATCCAAGCCCTAAGCGCACAGAACGCGGTTTGCCGCTATCTGGTTCTGGCACACTCATGCTCAAGGGTGACCTTAAGGGCATGAACGCACGCTATGTGCGTGGCCTGTCCTTGATTGGCTACGGTTGCAGCATTGCCCTTGGCGTCGGCATTCCTATCCCTATTCTCAACGAAGAAATGGCGTGGTTCACTGGTGTTGACGATAGCGATATCCTGATGCCAGTCAAAGACTATGGGCATGACTACCCTAACTGTATCCCACGCGTCATCCAGCACGTGCGCTTTGACGAACTCAAAAGCGGACAAGTTTCCATCATGGACCAGAAAGTGGACGCCATTCCGCTTACCAGCTACGCCATGTCTCTTGAAGTCGCCAACGAGCTCAAATCGTGGATTGAAAAGGGCGAATTCCTGTTGACTGAGCCTGTTGAATTAATCCCGTCGTATTAAGTATTGATGGGGTGTTTCTGCTGATCGCCTGTTGGAGAGAAGTCTCTTTGTATGTAAACCGAAGATGGATTGCTTGGAGGGGGTGTCCCAAGGCCGAGGCTCAAAGATGGATTGCCACGTCGTTCCGCAAGGACTGCGGCCATCGGGCAGAGTTCACGGGCGTCACTCCTCGCAATGACAGTTGCAAGGGGACGAAGGACATCTCTTTCATACCGTTCTGCTTAATTAAAGAGTTTTGTGCCCTAAGACTGGACTACCGTATCCAAGGTCTGTCATTGCGAGGAGCGAGGCCCGCGACTGGTGTTCAATGGCCGCCGTCCCTGCCGAGTGACGTGGCAATCCATCTTAGGGCTACGCTCGAGAGCTAATCATCCCCTTGGCAATCCATCTTAGGGCTACATCCAAAGACCATCCCCTACAACTTGACTTTTCTGCTTTCCTCTTCTCTCCTCACCCACTCTGAAACCAAACCTCCATCCCCCCCACAAAATAAACCACCACCTATAACACTGGACAATCCTGAAAAAGCGAGGTAAGAACACGCCTTACCTTTTGGTACATTCAGTTTCGAGGAGAATTCTCATGGCTCACAAGAAAATCGAACGCATGAAAGAAATCGACCGTCGCCGTCAGCGTCGCAAGGAAGCCCTTAAGCAACGCGTACGCGATGCTAAGGCTGCTGCCGCCGCTGCAAAGGCTTAGTCTTTCGCGACGCGTCCCATGGCAAGGCCCTGTACGAAGTACGTGTAAATGCCTTATGCCACGACGCTTTTCTTTTAAGCAGCGGTTTTCGTGTTTCGACGCGTAAACCGCTGTTTACGTTCATATGCCCGAACCGTTTGTGGATGCAGGGATTTTCTGTATTCTTCATGCATACGCTTCATGGCGCATATGGCCACAACTTTTGCGTACTAACGCCCCAAATACGTCATCTATGAAAATAAAAATGGCATATCTGGGCGTCTATTATAACGTCTTGTGTCTAATGATGACAACAAGCACCTAAAAAGTCAGAAAAAGTTCAGAGGAATGGGCCATGCCTATCTATGAATATCGTTGCCAAGACTGCCAAAACGTCTTTGAAGAATGGCTCAAAAATTTTAATGATGACGCGCCAAACTGCCCAAGCTGTGGCGGCCAAGCTGAGCGCATCATGTCCAATACCACCTTTGTGCTCAAAGGCGGCGGTTGGTATGTAACCGAATACGGCAATAAAGGCGAAGGTCCCGTGAGCGCGGCCCATGGCGATACTGCTGCCGGACAAAATGGTGCCGGACAAAATGGTGCCGGACAAAATGGTGCCGGCCACAGCGAGACTAAAGCTGACAATAAGGCTGACTCCAACGCTGACTCCAAAGCCGCTAAGCCAGCCGCACCAGCCAAAGCTACCCCAGCTCCTCATACTTCTGCCGCCACACCTGCAAGCTCCGCGAGCACAAACGCATAAGGCGCGCATTGAATACTGTCGCCAACACTGTCGCCAATAGTGCCACCAAACTGTCACTATGAATGCATTTTTATGATGTTTCGCGACACCCAAAATTGTACCAATTAAGACTCTAGCCAAAGGAAGTCACATGATTGATCGTTACACCCGCCCAGAAATGGGCAATATCTGGACACTCGAAAACCGTTTCCGCGCATGGCTCCAAGTTGAAATCGCCGTCTGCGAAGCATGGCACGAAATGGGCGTCATCGACGCAGAAAGCATGAAGGATATTCGTGAAAAGGCCGATTTTGATACGGATCGCATCCTCGAAATCGAAGAAGTCACGCGTCACGACGTCATCGCTTTCCTTACTGCTGTGGAAGAAAAAGTCGGTCCTGCCGCACGCTTCATCCACCTTGGTTGCACCTCTTCCGACATCGTGGACACGGCTAATGGCTTGCTCCTCGTTCAAGCTGGTGAGAAAATCATCGAAGGCTTCGAAAAGCTTCTCGGTGTGCTCAGCGACGTAGCCCACGCGCAAAAAGGTCAGCTCTGCATGGGCCGCACCCACGGCATCCACGCAGAACCAACCAGCTTTGGCCTCAAAATGGCTTGCTTCCACGCAGAATTCCAACGTCACCTCGAGCGTTTCCGTGTCGCCCTTGAAGGTGTTCGCGTTGGTAAAATCTCTGGCGCTGTAGGTACGTACGCATTCCTGTCCCCAGAAATGGAAGCCAAGGCTCTCGCGCTCCTCAACCTCAAAGTGGACACCATTTCCACCCAAATCATTCAGCGCGACCGCCATGCAGCGTACTTTACAGCTCTTGCCCTCGCAGCTGGTGGTGTTGAGCGTCTTTGCATCGAGCTTCGCCATCTCCAGCGCACCGAAGTGCTTGAAGCTGAAGAAGGTTTTGCCAAAGGTCAGAAGGGCTCTTCCGCCATGCCGCACAAGAAGAACCCTATCTCTGCTGAGAACATGACCGGCCTCTCACGCCTCATCCGCACCAACGCCATGGCTTCCCTCGAGAACATGGCTCTCTGGCACGAACGCGACATCAGCCACTCTTCTGTTGAACGCGTCATCATGCCAGACTCCACCATCCTCATGGATTACATCCTGCACCGCCTCTCCAACCTCGTGGGCAACCTGCGCATCATTCCCGAAAATATGGCACGTAACATGGCTATGTCCTTCGGTATCTTCTATTCCCAACGCGTACTCCTCGCACTCGTTGAATCCGGCATGGCTCGTCAAGAAGCCTATGTCATGGTCCAACGCTGCGCCATGGAAAGCTGGGAAACCCACAAGCTCTTTGCTGACATCGTTCGCGCTAACGAAGACATCGCAGCACGCCTCGATGCAGCAACCCTCGACCACCTCTTTGACCCATCCTACTACCTCAGCCACGAAGACGCTATTTTCGCACGCGTATTTGGTGAATAATTAGTAGCTTATGCTGGGGGAAGAGGAAAAACTTTTTCCCCTCTCCCAGAAAAAAATAAAACAAAAAAGGATACCGACATGCTTGAACTCAAGAAGCGTTTAGCAAAGATTTTGGTGGAAAAGTCCTATCGTGAAGGCGATTTTACGCTGACCTCTGGCCGCAAGAGCGACTACTACTTCGACTGCAAGCAGACCGCTTTGTCCGCTGAAGGTTCTTGGCTCGTGGGTAGCTTGTTTGTTGATTTGGTTGCTGATGTTGATATCGTTGGTATCGGCGGCATGACCCTTGGTGCAGACCCACTGATCTCCGCTACCACCGTCATGTCCCACGTGAAAGGCCGTCCGCTCGCAGGCTTCATCGTGCGTAAAGAATCCAAAGGCCATGGCACCAACCAATACGTTGAAGGTCTTGCTAACTTCAAGCCCGGTGACAAAGTCGCTATGGTTGAAGACGTTGTGACCACTGGTGGCTCCTTGCTCAAAGCTTGTGAGCGCGTTAAAGCTGCTGGCCTCGACATCGTTGCTGTGTGCACCGTTCTTGACCGCGAAGAAGGTGGCCGCCAAGCTATTAAAGACGCTGGCTACGATTTGATTTCTATCTTCACCCGCGCAGAACTCGTTGCTTTGGCAAAAGATTAGTCCATAAAATAAGAAAATGATGAGAACGCGTTCTTTTTAAGAGACTGTTTTCATTGTATAGTTTGTAAAAGGCATGCCAAATGATTTTGGTGTGCCTTTTTTGTGGTGTGTACCGTGGTGTGTACGGTGGTGTGGAAGGGCTGCATCATCCCCTTCCCCCAGCATCAAAAGCTTCCCCCAGCCCTTGCGCATGCCTTCCATTTTTCCTATAGTCACTCCATGCAAAAACAACAGTACACCCTCCTACTTATGCGCGACGATGGCGTAAACCGTAATATTCGCTTTTGTGCGAATACGTTACGCTTACTCGTGGCCCTTTGCATTATCATCCCTGTTGTCATGCTTGCGAGTATCTATATGGCCTCGCAGTACTGGCAAAATGCCGCTATTATGGCCCATACCAATGAAGAGCTGCGCCATGAGCTCCACGTCTATCAGCAAGAATTACAGAAATATACCACCATTCAGCGTCTGGTCAAAGACTACGAGCATGAGGCATCACCCATCCTCATGGCAAGCCAAGCTGTGCCAGCTGCTGTGCCGTATGCCGTTGAAGAGGCCCCTACGTCTGGCGATACAACGAAAGATGGTGTTGCGGTGACGGGTGCTGAAGTCACGAAGATAGACAGCACAGAGAGTGACGCGTCTGGTCAAAATACTGGTCAACGTGCGGACCACAGTGCTGACCACAGTGCGGCCCAAAATGCTGGCAATGCAAGCCCAGTGGCTATGGCTGATGATGCGGAAACCATGCCTAGTCGTGTTTCTGGTACAAAGGATAGCCCCACGTCCACAAATAGTGTGGAACTAGCCCAAAAAGATGCGTCAGGTAATGCTTCAACAGATGCCAGCGCAAACACACAAAATAGTTCGCAAACCGTAGCGGAAGCTCCCAAAAAGCCAAGCATTGAAGAGATTTTACAGCAACAAAATCGACCACAAGGTGCTGATCACGAGAGCTTTACCGTGGTCACAGATAAGAAAGCCAAACTCACCGACCTCGCCATCCGCGAGAATAAAGGGCAAGTCAAGACCTCATTCCAACTGGTGAACACCACAGATGCGGCCATTGCAGGGCATATCTACATAGCCATCCAAGGCCACGATAAACAATTGCACCCCATCAGCATCTCAGAAAAGTATACAGCCTTCCGCATTATGCGCTTCCGCGACTATGATTTGAGCTTTGCACTGCCATCAGGCTTTAGTGCCGCCGATGTGGATAAAGTCGTGATCACGGCTAAAACCCGTGATGGAGAAGTCTTTTATTGCAATGGTTTTGCCTTAGAATAGTATAAAGCGCATCTACATATCTATGAAACCAATGACAGGGTAGCTTGAAAACAGGCTACCCTTTTTTACGGCTGTACCTCATATTTTTTGATGCATCTTTCTTATACATATGCTGACAAAGACGTTGACAATCATTTTCACCAAGCGTACCTTTCTCTGCTATAACGTCGCTAATGCGCATAAAAGGATGTATTATGAGTACCGCAGTACAAAGTCTGGTTCACGGCGAAGCCAATACCCCATATATTATCAAGGGTATAGACACTCAAGGCGATGCAGGAATGAAGGGATTTCTGGCTACACTTGGTTGCTATGAAGGCCAAGAGGTCACCATTATTTCCATGCTTCAGGGCAATTACGTTATCAACGTCAATAATGCCCGCTACAGCATCGATACTGACTTAGCTGCTGCAATACAAATTTAGAATATAAGGGACGGAGAGCATATGAGAATTGCATTGGCTGGCAATCCAAACAGCGGTAAAACAACACTGTTTAATGCCATTACGGGTAAGATTGAAAAGGTTGGCAACTGGGCTGGCGTTACCGTTGAAAAGAAAGAGGGGAAAATCAAGAGTTCCCTTCATAGCGAAGCTGATGCCATCATTGCTGTGGACCTACCTGGTTCTTATTCCATGTCGCCCTTCACGTCTGAGGAAAATGTCACGCGCGACTTTGTGAACCATGAGAACCCAGAAGTCATCATCAATATTGTTGATGCGACTAATCTCAGTCGTAGCCTTTTCTTCACGACCCAGCTTTTAGAGCTCGGCATTCCCGTTGTCGTCGCTCTCAATAAAAGTGACTTGAACACCAAAAAAGACATCACTGTTGACGCCCAAAAGCTTTCAGCTGTGCTCGGTTGTCCTGTTATTCCAACGACCGCCACAGCGTCCTCCAGCAACGGTCTTAAAGAGCTCATGGCCGCTGTCCTCTCTGCTAAAGGGAAGACTCAAGTCGCGCCTTTCAGGCAGACCGATGTGGACCTGACCAACGCCGAAGCTGTGGCTACCGCTGATAAGGCTCGCTACGCATACATTTCCACCATCATAACAAAAGTGGAAACGCGTAAAGCAAGTTCTGCTGAGCAAAGTATCCAAGACAAAGTTGACCGTATTTTAGCCAATAAATTCTTTGGCTTACCTATATTTATGTTCGTCATGTGGTGCGTCTTTGATATTTCCCAAGCGACCCTCGGACCTATGATTGCAGATGAGCTTGCCGGCTATATTGACATGTTCTCTGAATTTGTCGCAGGCCACCTTGGTGACGACGTTTCTCCCATCATGTCAGCCCTTTTGCTTGATGGCATCATCGGCGGCTTCAGCGCTGTTGTGGGCTTCTTGCCGCTCATTATGGTCATGTTCTTTTTGCTGGCCTTGCTCGAAGACTGTGGCTACATGGCGCGCGTTGCCGTTGTCATGGACAGATATTTTAAGCGCGTGGGCTTGTCTGGCAAGTCCATCATCCCTATGGTCATCGGTACAGGTTGCGCCATCCCAGGTGTCATGGCCACCAGAACCATCAAGAATGAGCGCCAGCGCAGAACAACTGCCATGCTCGCGCCGTTCATGCCTTGCGGTGCAAAGCTTCCCGTTATCGCGCTTTTCTCTGGCGTCTTCTTCTCCGATGCAGCATGGGTTGGCACGACCATGTACTTCTGCGGTATTTTCCTTATTATCTTTGGTGCTTGGCTCATTGTCCGCATTACCGGTGAAAAGAACGCTCGTTCCTTCTTCATCATGGAACTGCCAGAATACCAAGTGCCGAGCTTATGGCGCGCTACGGTTTCCATGTGTTCGCGTGGTAAAGAGTTTGTCATCAAGGCTGGTACGGTTATCTTGGTGTGCAACGCCACCATCCACATCATGCAGACCTTCAATTGGTCCTTTGACGTTGTGGCTGAAGGTGCTGAAGCCACAAGCATTCTTGCATCCATAGCTAATCCGTTTGCCGTTCTGCTTATTCCTCTTGGCTTTGGTGTGTGGCAGCTTGCCGCAGCAGCCATCACAGGCTTCATTGCCAAGGAAAACGTGGTTGGTACCTTGGCCGTTGTGTACGGCATCACCAACTTCATTGACACCGAAGAGCTGGCCTTGACCTCTGGTGCATCCTCTGTAGCCGAAACCATGGCTCTCACCCAAGTTGCCGCTCTTTCTTATCTCATGTTCAACCTGTTCACACCACCTTGCTTTGCGGCTATCGGTGCCATGAACGCTGAGATGGAAAACCGCAAATGGTTGTGGTCTGGCATCGCCTTGCAATTTGGCACAGGCTATGCTGTGGCTTTCCTTGTGTACCAAATCGGTACTGTCATCACCACAGGTGCTGTTGGTGCTGGCTTCGTTCCTGGCTTGGTTGTAGTGGCCGTCATGCTTGGCATTGTGGCGTACTTGGTCAATAAGGGAAATGCCATTGCTGCGGCTAAGCTGAAAAAGGCATAGCATCTTCTAGGTTCTGGCAATCATTGATTGTAGAAAGGTGGTGGGCTAGCATGCTTCACCACCTTTTTTTGTCAGGGCTTATGTTTTTGGCTCTATCGTCTGCTGTACCCGTGGACTTCTGATGATGAGGATAATTATATGAATAATATTAGTATTTTTTGCATCCTTGTAGCCATTCTTGGCGGCGCAATCTGGTATATTATTTCGCAGAAAAAAAAGGGAAATAAGTGCATTGGCTGTAGTTGCGGCAGCTCTTGTGCTTGTGACGGGAAAGAAACGTGTGGCGGCAATAAAGACTGCTAGGCAGGTTTTTTAGCAAACGGCTAGGGTAGAGTGCTAGGTCACACTGCTTATGACGCCTACGCACAACGCAAAAAGGGTGAGAGAAGGAAAAATCATTCCTACTCCCACCCATCAGCATAGGCCCAAAGGCTTATGATGTGCTTACGCTATATGATACCGTGTGCGGTTTAGAGTGTGTCTTCAAACTCGATTATGTTGTTTTTCTGGCGAGTCCACCCTAATCGAACAGGCGCCAGAAAGCAAAAGAAGCAGTTTGAAGATATACCCTAGCCACAGCACTTTTTGAATTTCTTACCACTACCACATGGGCAAGGATCGTTACGACCAACTTTTGGACCTTCGCGGCGCGCAGGTTCTGCCGCATGGACAACGCCATCAACGTAGTACCACTGGCCTTCTTCGCGACGGAAAAAGCTGTCTTCGCGCAACTCTTGTGGCATACCACCAAGGGCATAACGTGCCACAAAGGCTACTTCGCCCGTTTCATCGCCTTCTTGGCCACCACGGGTGCTAACGATTTCAAGGCCTTGCCATGTAACAGACTCAGACCATGCACGCATTTCTTCGGAGGTCACTTCCTCGCGCATGCTTGGGTGGGTGCTTGTATCAAGGAAGTCATAATTCTTTAAGGTATGTGCGGTATAACGGGCGCGCATGAGGGCTTCTGGGCTTGGCGCATGGGCTGTGCCTTCAACATAGGGACCACAGCAAGCTGCAAGGGCAAGACCAGAACCGCAAGAACAAAGTGTCGTTGTCATTAAAAAAAATCCTTTTTCGTATCAGAACGTTTATGGAAAGCGTATCAATAACGTATCAATCGCTTCTCAACAGCTTATGGCATGCTTATTGGATATATGCCTGCCCATGGTCGTGCTCATGGCCATGCTCGTGGTCATCATCATGGTCATCATCATGGTCATCATCGTGGTCATGATTATGCCCACAGCCGCTCACAGCCACGATTTCCTCAGAGTCTTGGATTTCGCCACGAAGCCAACGATCTGGAACGTCCACAGCAAAGCCAGAAACGCCGCGTACGACATCTATGCCATGACTTTTCAGAGTTGCGAGCATAGCATCGTCAATTTTACCTACAAAGAACATGGTAATCTTGTGTTCAAGCAGCGCCGCAAGGGTTGCCTCTGGGGTGCTTTCTTCTGGCAAGGAAATGAGTTCTTCGTCAGTCACGCCACGCCGAGGGAGTTCTCCTTCGACTTCAATACGGTCCACTGTGGCCACTTCGAGGTATTCGCACGCAAATTTATCATCCACGTAGCCGCCTCTGCAAGCGATGGCAATTTTCAGCATGGGCACTCCTGCGGTTGCGCCGCCGTCTGTTTTCAGAACGGCATCAATATATATGTAAAGAAGGTATGAGCAAATGGTTTGCGCGGCATGGCACGCATAGCGACGAGTTTTATAGCATTTTTGACCCCAAAACCACAAGAGCCTTTATCCATACCCCTCGCACATTTCCCAGCACATTTCTTCGGGCCTCTTCTCTCATTTTCTCTCACCTTTTCTCACCGTCCATATGGCCAAGGCCAGAACTTTCGGTTGACAATCTAGCCCAGAAAGCTTTCCCTGCCCCTTCTACTCATCTCAAAAGGACTACAATGAATACCACCAATTGGCCCACCATATACGGCTTTGAGCGCCTCAGCCTGTGCGACTGGCCAGCGCATAATTCAAGTGTTATTTTCCTTGGCGGCTGCAATATGCGCTGTCCGACTTGCCATAATTGGCAATTGGCATGGGACTATGAGGGTTTGCCAGCCATTGCACCTCAGGACATTCTTGCCCATCTGCGTGCGCGTAAAGACTGGCTTGATGGCCTCGTGATTACTGGTGGTGAGGCGACCTGTGCCCCTGAACTGGCCGCCATGCTTGCGGGTTTGAAAGTGCTTGGTTTGCCCATAAAAGTGGACTCGAATGGTCAATATCCTGAAGTCATAGAACATCTTTTGCGCCATAAACTTGCCGACGCTTTCTCCATTGACGTGAAAGGACCATGGGACCTGTACCCAAAGCTTACCGGTGGCACTACGTCGCCAGAGCAAGCCGAGCGCAATTTGACCCAGATTTTCGCCCTTGCCAGTGAATTTCCAGAGGCGTTTATGTTCCGCATGACGCAAGTTCCGATTATTGACGAAAAATCTATCAAAATTGTAGAAAAATACCTACCAGAGGGCTTTACCTTAACCGTCCAACGTTTTATACCTCCATCCGGCCATGCCGCAGAGTAAGCATTTTAGGGAAAACGCGATGTAATGTCGTTTTACCCCTAAAGCTTCAGCGGTACTACGGCCAGCATAAGGGATATGTTTTGGGCATACTGGCACATCGCCATGAGGCGGTTCCGCAGGCTAGTCAACTTAGTTACGCTAAGGTCATGCTCTACCACGTTACGCTCCCAAGCCACCATGCCTTCCTCAAAGGTATGGCGTGCATCTTCACATCTTTGGGAGCAGACCATCAACCGCGTAGAGCAACGCATAGAGGCGCACTATGTCTTACGATTTTACCCAAACCATTGACCGTAAAAATACTGATAGTCTTAAATGGGACGGCATGGAGCCGCTCTTTGGCAAGGTGCCTGACGACACTGTTTCCATGTGGATTGCCGACATGGACTTCCCATCTCCTAAAGAAGTACTCGATGCCATGCACAAGGCCGTTGAATTTGGCATTTTTGGCTATCCCATTGAAGATGATAGCTGTGCCAAGTCCACAGTGGCATGGCTTGAGCGTCGCCACAACTGGGCACCATCCACCAAGTGCATGGTCACCATTCCAGGTGTCATGTCTGGCGTCACATTGCTCATCGACGAGCTCACTGCAGAAGGTGATGGCGTTGTTGTGCAATCCCCAATCTACACGCCATTCCTCAACAGCATCCGCCTCAACAAGCGTACCATCGTCTACAATCCGCTCATCGAGCCCACCGCCGAAGATCCATGTTACCGCATTGATTTCGACAACCTCCGCGAGTGTTTCCAAAACGGTGCACGTTGTCTGCTCATGTCCAGCCCTCACAACCCAGCTGGTCGCGTCTGGACCCGTGAAGAGCTGACCCAAATTGCGGACCTCTGCCAAGAATTTGACGTGGCCATCATCGCTGACGAAATTCACCACGACATGATTTTAAAGGGCTACACCCACACCGTCATGGCCACCATCTCCGAAGATGCTGCAAGCCGCACCTACACCTGTGTGTCCGCAAGCAAGACCTTTAATTTCGGTGGTTTGCCTCTCGCTCAGCTCATTTGCCCCACGCAAGACCTCGCTATCCGTATGCGCTCAGGCATCATTGCTCGCGGTCTCGGCCACGGCAACATGATGGCCATGGTTGCTACCAAAGCAGCCCAAGCCTCCTGCGACTACTGGATTGACGCGCTCCTCGAGCACATCGAAAGCAACCGTCTTTTCACCATCGACTATTTCGCCAAGCATTTGCCAGCCATCACCATGTCTCGCCAAGAAGGCACCTACATGGCATGGCTCAACTGCCGCGCCACAGGTCTCTCAAGCCCTGAAATCATGAAGCTCATCGCCGAGCACGCAGTCATCCTCAACGATGGTGCCGCCTTCGGACCTGGTGGCGAGCAGCACCTGCGACTCAATCTCGCAACCTCGCAAGCCCGTCTCGAAGAAGGTTTACGCCGCTTGGTCGAAGCTTTTAAGGGATATTGTTAGTTTGGTTGTTGGTTAGGGTATTGGTTAGGGTGTTGGTTAGGGAATTAAGACGAGCTGGGGGGAAGGGGAAACTTTCTGAAGAAAGTTTTCCCTTCCCCCCAGCGTTGCTCTCTGCATCCGTAAGACTCGCTGCGCTCGCCTAACGGCTGTCCTTCGGACCCTTCGGGCAGGCCAGACCCCCCATCCCTTTCAAAGACTTTTATTTGTGGATGATAATGAGGCTCTTCGTGTGGTTGTTCGTGGCCACATGGAGGGCCTTTTTGTTGTTGGGTGAGTGGGTTTTGGAGAATAGAGTCTATCCATATGGGAAAGATAACACGTGGTTCGGTGGCTTCGATTGCCCAAGTTGGATGGATTGGTTGGGTGTCTCTGCAAGGTAGATTGTGGGGGAGAGGGGGTGGGCAGGAATAAAGTGTTGCTGTTTGTATTCGTTAATAGTCTAGACGCCGCAAGGCTCGCTGCGCTCCCCAGCAGCTATGGAGTGGTACTCCCTCCGTCACTATCTAGTATCCATAAGACTCGCTTTGCTCGTCTAACGGCTACTACGATAGCGCCACCTCCCTCCCAGAGGGAGGCAAGTAAGAGAAAGGCAAGTAACCGTATACATCGTCACATGTACCTTGGAGTGATGTCCGTTGTTACTGGAAATTCTGCGCGATATCCTCGTACACTAGCAAGAGGCAGGCCCTCTTCCTTGCCTCCCTCTGGGAGGGAGGTGGCAGGTTGGCAGTAGCTGTTCACGAGTCTTCGAGTGATACAGATACGCCAAACTGACGGAGGGAGTACCACTCCATAGCCGCTGGGAGCGCAGCGAACCTTGCGGCGCCTAGTCCAACTACGCATACACACCGCAGCGAACCTTGCGGCGCCTAGTCCAACTACGCATACACACCGCAGCGAACCTTGCGGCGCCTAGTCCAACTACGCATACACACCACAGCGAACCTTGCGACGTCTGAACCAATAGTGGCGTTACTTCGGTGTCATCTTCCTTCCTCCCTCCCCCCTCCGACCCTATCTACAGCGAATGAACCCCATGCACAGCATGCGTCTTCGTATGTCGAGCATGGCTAGCAAACATGACACCGCCTAAAATCAACACAGCACCAAAGGCTTGTGAGACGGCAAAAGATTCCCCAAGAAAGGCGACAGCCTCAAGGGAGCTGAGAAGCGGCAACATATAATAGATAAGTCCCGAGCGCACAGGCCCAAGATATTTGAGTGCGGCAAGCCAGCAATAGAAAGCCACCACAGACGGGAAGATGCCGAGGTAGACCATGACAAGCAGAGTCGAGGTGGGCGGCAACGTGCCACGGTCGAGGATATCTTGGATACCCAAGGGTGTGACGAGAGCAAGGCCAATGATAGCGGACAGAGTGAGTAGTGCTGTGGCGGAGAAATCCTTAGGCTTGAATTCTAAGATGATGGAATAGATGGCAAAACAAAGGGCTGATACGAGCATCCATGCGTCACCGGCTACAAAGTGGAAGTCCTGTAGATTGGTGAGATCACCATGCAGAATGAGCAACACAACACCGCTGATGGTGATGCCGTAGCCTAGGATTTGGCGTAAGGATATGGATTTTTTGAGGAAAATAGAGCCGAGTAGGGCAAGAAAAAGCGGCCCTGTGGTTCCCATGAGGGCCATATCAATGGCGGAAGCGGTCTCTCCAGCGAGATACACAAGGCTGTTTAAAAGCACAATACGGAAGATGCCAAGGCCCACCAGCAGACTAAGATAGAAGACGGGCCGCGCCTTCATGATGGGCCACGCCGCACGCACAGGCTTCATGGCAAAGGGCACAAGGATGCACACAGCCACAAGCCAGCGCCACATGGTGATTTCTGCTGCGCCCATATGCCCAGCATAGATGCGTGCGATGATGACGTTGACACTCCAAAGGACAATGGCTGTGAGACCGGCAAGATAGCCCTTGCTTGTGGGGGATAGGACTGAGAAGGGCATCAATATATAGTGGAGAGCTTTGGTAGAAAAGGATGGTGCGTTGCGCATACAAGACTCCTTTATGGGGGAAATGTTCTTTTATACGCAGGAACGCGAGCGAGCGCCATGATTGCTTCGAGCTATAGCACAGGGCCTACTCATTCCAAGCAATCCATCATCATTTTTTTGATAATTTTGTAATAAAAAGATATACTCATTCTATCATATTGAAATAAAAGAACTTACACGCCTATATTGTGCCAATTTTCACAATAACAGGGCTTGACTAAAAGTGCTAGCAATGATTTACCCGTCTAGGAAAATGACAACAGTTTGGTGGCAGTTGTGCAACAAACGTGTCGCATAGCTTTGAAGGTTTGGTGACCTTGTTTATTGCGGACAAGGAACTTACGCTTTTGAGGCAATCATATCATATTTTTTGCTGGAGGATCACATGAAACGTATTATGTCCCTCGTTCTTGCAGCCATGGTTACTGTGCTCAGCTTTGCGAGCATCAGCACCGCTGAAGAGCCAAAGACGTTCCGCATCGGCATGAACTCTGACCCAGAGTCCCTTGACCCACACATGCAACTTTCTGGCCCAATCCTTGCGTACTCCCACTGGGTATTTGACCCACTGGTACGTTGGACCAAGGACATGACCTTCGAACCACGTCTTGCTGAGTCTTGGGAACAAATCGACCCACTGACCATCCGTTTCCACCTCCGTAAGGGCGTTAAGTTCCACTCTGGCAACGAAATGACTGCTACTGACGTTGCTTGGAGCTTGAAGCGTATGATGGAAGCTGTTGACTTTAAGGCTTTGTTCGTCAAGTTTGGCGAGCCTAAAGTTATCGACGACTACACCATCGACATCGTGACCCTCGAGCCATACGGCCTCGTTATGAACCTTGCTACCTACATTTTCCCAATGGACAGCAAGTTCTACACCGGTACCGACGACCAAGGTTCCCCAAAGGACATCATCTCCAAGACTGGCCACGCTTTTGCTAACGACAACGCTTCCGGCACCGGTCCTTTCATGGTTGTAAGCCGCGAACATGGCGTTAAGCTCGTTTTGAAAGCGAACCCAAATTACTGGGGCACCAAGGGTAACGTTGACGTTATCGAACTCACCCCAATTAAGAACGACGCAACCCGTATTGCTGCTATCTTGAAGGGCGACGTTGACTTCATCACCCCAGTTCCAGTTCAAGACTACGACCAACTTAACGACAATGCTGATGTTGACCTCATCACCATGTCCAGCACCCGTATCATCACCTTCCAATTGAACCAAGAACGTGCTCCAGCTCTTGCTGACCCACGTGTTCGTGCCGCTATCATCGCTGGTACCAACAACCAAGGTATCGTTGACAAGGTTATGAAGGGCTACACCACCATCGCTTTGCAACAAGCTCCTAAGGGCTTCCACGGTTACATCGAAGGCCTCGCTCCACGTTTCGACGTTGAAAAAGCAAAGGCTCTCTTGAAAGAAGCTGGTTATGCTGATGGCCTTACCCTCACCATGATCGCTCCTAACAACCGTTACGTAAACGACGAAAAGATTGCTCAAGCTTTCGTTTCCATGATGGCTCGCATCGGTATCAAGATTAACCTCAAGACCATGCCTAAGGCTCAATACTGGAACGAATTCGACGCTCACGCTGCTGACATCCAAATGATGGGCTGGCATCCTGATACCGAAGACACCGCTAACTACGGTGAATACCTCTTGTACACCCCAAATGCTGACACAGGCATGGGCGCATACAACAGTGGTGTTTACTCCAATATCTTGTACGACGCACTTGTCGACGCTTCTAACCGCGAAACCAATCCTAAGCTCCGTAACGCTTTGTTGCAGGCTTCCGAACAAATCGCATACGACGAAGCTGCTTACGTGCCTCTGCACTGGGAACCACTGTCTTGGGCTGCTCGTAAGAACATCGTGAACGCTGAAGAAGTTATCAACGCACAAGACTTCCCTTACTTCGGCGACTTGATGATGAAGTAATGATTTGCTTTATGGCTTAATGTAGAGATTACAGTCTTTTACATTGAGTTTTAGGCCCTGTGGTTTGTCCTTTGGATGACCACGGGGCCATTGGTTTTATGTGAGGAAATTCAACAACTTGACAGGCTCCCCTTTATAAGGCACATTGCCTAGCCTGCTAACAGGTTCAAACAAACAAAAGCCATACGGCAATCCAGCCAAACTACCCCCCAACCAAAAGCGGAAAACCATGTTTGCATTTATCATCCGCCGTGTTAGCCAAGCCATTTTGGTGATGTTCATCATCAGCCTTTTGGGCTTTGCTATTAAATATTCTTTCGGTGACCCAACGCGTGAGCTTACAGGCGTTTCGGTTTCAGCTGCAGAACGCGATGCGTTGCGCGATCAGCTAGGCCTTAACGATCCTTTTGCCGTACAATGGACGCGCTTTGCCAAGAACACGCTCCATGGCGACCTTGGCGACTCGTACTTCTATCGTAAGCCAGCCCTTGATGTTATTTTAGCCAAGGCTCCTGCGACCTTAGAGCTCGTCTTTGTGGCGGCGTGCCTCATCGTGCTGATCTCCGTACCGGTGGGTGTGTATGCCGCATGCAGACCGAAGTCGTGGCTATCGCGCGTAGCCATGGGATTAAGTACCATTGGTGTTTCGGTGCCGGTTTTCTTAACGGCTATTTTCCTGATTTATATATTCTCAGTGCACCTTGGGTGGCTGCCGTCCTTTGGACGAGGGAACCCAGAAACGGTCTTTGGTAGCTGGACAACCAACTTCACGTCGTGGGATAATTTCAAGCATATTATTTTGCCTGCGGTATCCTTGTCGTCTATTATGTTGCCGCTGTTCATCCGCCTTATCCGCGCAGAAATGAAAGAAGCTCTGGAAACAGAATACGTTAAATTTGCACGTGCTAAGGGCCTGAAAAATTGGCGTATTATTATGGTCCACGCTTTTAAGAATACGCTTTTGCCGGTCATTACCGTGGGCGGCGTTCAGCTTGGTACTATGATTGCGTTCACCATTTTGACAGAATCCGTATTCCAATGGCAGGGCATGGGCTTTATGTTCATCGAAGCTGTTGAGCGTGCGGACACAGCCCTCTTGGTTGCCTACCTTATTTTCTGTGGTGGCATCTTTGTCACAGTGAATACCTTCGTGGACATCATCTACGGCTTGGTCAATCCTATGGTTCGCATTGCGGGGAGAAAATAAGATGCTTGCTGCCTTGCGTCGTTTTTATAAATCCGACTTTTTACACGACTTTTTACGTGACCCTGTGGCCGTAATCAGTTTCCTCATCCTGCTTGGTCTTGTGGTTTCCGCTGTTTTCGCACCTCTCATTGCGCCGCACACGCCATACGACGGGGCCACCATCGACATCATGGACTCTGAATTGCCACCAGCTTGGGTTAGTGGCGGCGATGACAACTTTGTCTTTGGTACGGACAATCAGGGCCGCTGCATTTATTCTGCGGTACTGTATGGCCTTCGTGTTTCCTTGCTCATTGGCCTTGGCGCGGTGGTTTTGCAGTCCCTTCTTGGCATTGTCATTGGCCTCACAGCTGGTTACGGTTCCAAGCGTGTGGACTCCTTCCTCATGCGTTTTGCCGACGTACAGCTTTCTTTTTCGTCGTACATGGTTGCCATTTTCTTTGGTGCTATTTTGCAGACTACGCTTGGTGTGGGCCGCTACGAAGAGGTTGCCGTACCGTTCCTGATTTTCGTCATTGGTCTTTCTGAGTGGCCACAGATTGCGCGTACTGTTCGTGCATCGGTACTTGCGGAAAAGAAAAAGGAATATGTTGAGGCTGCGCGCGTCATCGGTTTGCGCCCAGCTCGCATCATGTTCCGCCATATCTTGCCTAATACGCTGACGCCTGTTCTGGTTATTTCCACAGTACAGGTGGCCAATGCGGTTATGAGTGAAGCGGCATTGTCCTTCCTTGGTCTTGGTATGCCTGTGACCCAACCATCTCTTGGTTCGCTCATCAAGGCTGGCTTCCTCTATTTCTTTAGTGGTAGCTGGTGGATTACCCTGTTCCCTGGTGTGGTCCTTATCTTGCTTGTTCTGGCCATTAACTTGCTTGGCGACTGGTTGCGCGATTATCTCAATCCGAAGCTGTACAAGGACTAAGACCCATGCCACATACTTCTGAATATCTTCTCGACGTACAAAACCTTACGGTAAAGTTTGCGCTCCGCCATGAAGACCTCACCGCTGTCAACGACGTGACCTTCACCTTGAAGCGTGGCGAACGTCTTGGCCTTGTGGGTGAATCTGGTGCAGGCAAGTCGGTTACCGGCTTTTCCATCATCAATCTCATCAGCAAGCCGGGCTTCATCTCCGATGGTGCGGTGCTTTTCGAGGGCCACGACCTTGTGACCGCCGACGCTGAAACCTTGCGTCACATCCGCGGCAACCGCATCAGCATGATTTTCCAAGATCCCATGATGACGCTGAACCCAGTGCTTACCGTGGGTGAGCAGATGCTGGAAACCATCCTTGCGCACAAGAAGGTCACCAAGGCTGAAGCTCGTGAAATCGCGTTGGAAAAGCTCCGTAAGGTCTACATTCCATCCCCTGAAAAGCGTCTTGCGCAATACCCACACGAGTTCTCTGGTGGTATGCGTCAGCGTATCGTCATTGCCATTGCGCTGCTCACGGACCCAGCACTCATCATTGCTGACGAGCCTACCACAGCTCTTGACGTGACTATCCAAGCGGAAATCATGGCATTGCTCCTCGAGCTTTGCGAGTCCGAACAGATGGGCCTCATCCTCATCACCCACGACCTTGGCGTTGTGTCCCAAGTGACGCAGAAAATAGCCGTCATGTATGCAGGACGTGTTGTGGAAATGGGCGATACAGCAGCTGTTGTAGCCGCACCACAGCACCCTTACACCCGTGGACTTCTTGCTGCGCTCCCTCAAGGTGACCCCAATCACCGCGGGCAGCGTCGCCGCCTCAATCAAATCCCCGGTAGCATGCCAAGCCTTTCAGAAATCGCCCACGGCATTTGTCCGTTCTACAACCGATGTGAGCTTTGCATTGACACGTGCCGCACCTCGCGCCCACGTCTTCTCCCCAAGCAAAGTGGCGAGCTTGTGGCCTGCCATCTTCTGGATTAGAGGATTTTTATCATGACTACACCTCTTCTTTCGCTACGTAACGTCGTTAAAGAATTTGATATTTCTGGTGGTCTGCTGGACCAAATCAAGTTTGGTGCTGGCGGTATCACCCGTAAAAAGACCATTGTCCACGCTGTCAACAATGTCAGCTTTGACATCCAAGAAGGCGAGACCCTCAGCGTTGTAGGCGAATCTGGTTGTGGCAAATCAACCCTCGCCCGTACGGTCATTGGCCTGTACCGCCCTAATGGCGGTGAAATCCACTATCGCGGTGAGCGCATCGACGCCCTCTCTGAGTCGCAGATGCTTCCTTACCGCACTCGTATGCAAATGGTTTTCCAAGACCCATACGCCTCCCTCAATCCGCGTATGCGCGTCAGCGAAATCCTCGAAGAGCCTATCCGCTTCCACAATCAAGGTATCGTTCGCGCTGAGCTTAAAGAGCGTGTGGCCGCCGTCATGGAGAGCGTAGGCATCAATCCACAATGGGCTGTGCGGTATCCTCACGAATTCTCTGGTGGCCAGCGTCAGCGTATCTCCATTGCCCGAGCTCTTGCCGTGGACCCTGAATTCATCGTAGCTGACGAGCCCATCTCAGCTCTCGACGTGTCCATCCAAGCGCAAGTCCTCAATCTCATGATGGATATGCAGGATCAGCGCAAGCTCACCTACCTCTTCATCAGCCACGACCTCTCCGTTGTTGAGCATATCTCCAACCGCGTTGCCGTCATGTATCTCGGCACCCTTTGTGAGCTCGCCACCAGCGAAGAGCTCTTCTCGCGTCCGCGTCACCCTTACACCAAGGCCCTGCTCTCTGCTATCCCACGCGTCGGCAAAGCCAACAAAGGGCACGTAAAGCTCTCAGGTGACGTGCCAACGCCTATCAATCTGCCCACTGGCTGCGTTTTCCATGGCCGCTGTCGCCATGCTAATGAACGCTGCTCCCAAGAAATCCCTACCGCACGGACCCTCGAAGGCGGCTCCATCGTCGCTTGTCATGCCGTGGAGGAAGGTCGGATTTAATTGTAGCCAAAGGGCTCTGCCCCTTGGAACCCCGCAAGGGCTCTGCCCTTGACCCGCTTAGGACTGAGGTCCTAAGAACCTATTTACGCAAACGGCCCTGTACCTCTTCGAGGCAACAGGGCCGTTTGCTATTGTTGATGGTAGTTCTTTGTGGCGACGTTGCTCTGTCTTTGTATGGGACAGGAGAAGAAAGGGTAGGGCAATCCATCTTCGGACATCATACAACGGAACTCATCAT
Organism: Pseudomonadota bacterium; assembly: GCA_044433065.1. Lineage (GTDB taxonomy): Bacteria > Desulfobacterota > Desulfovibrionia > Desulfovibrionales > Desulfovibrionaceae > Nitratidesulfovibrio. The sequence continues at coordinate 19,210 of JAWXUA010000005.1, read as the reverse complement.
CCCCCTTACCTATACGTAACTCTCACTCCTCTCCACTATTTCCAAGTAAAGCACTCCCTAACAAAGCAATCAGCAGGAACGCCTTAACACTTCATCCGGCTGGGCAATCAACGCCACCCGACCTTACCTACATGGGCGTCATCTTTCCCATATGGATACTTTTACTATCTTGGGGCGACCTCACCCAAACAAAAAACGCACTTCATGCGCCGCGAATGACCATACAACGACCCTGACGTTCATCGCAAATAAAAGTCTTTGAAAGGGATGGGGGTCTGGCCTGCCCGAAGGGTCCGAAGGACAGCCGTTAGGCGAGCGCAGCGAGTCTTACGGATGCAGAGAGCAACGCTGGGAAGGGGAAACGTTCTTCAGAAAGTTTCCCCTTCCCCCAGTCAATCTACCCCACACACCCAACATCACCTCACCCCCTCCATTTGCCATACGGGCGTGGTCTTGCTATGCTGTGGGTGTTGCGTGATTGTGGGCTAAGGATTTTTACGGGTTAGGTGTTGTTATGAAGAAGATGAGCTTGCCACGGGTACAGGTGAGGGCGGAGTCGGTGGACGCGACATGGTTTGCGCCCAACGATGAGGATTGCCGTAGCTTGTGGAATAAGTATGCTATGCCGAAGCACATACGGGCACATTCGGCGCATGTGGCCCATATTGCGCATAGTATTGCGTTGGAGGCAGCGCGGCAGGGCATGGCTGTGCGTCCTGATTGGGTGCGCAGCTGTGGGCTTTTGCATGACATTGCCAAGGCGTATACCATCGACCATGGTGGTAGCCATGCACAGTTGGGCGCGGCGTGGATTGTGGCTGAGACGGGCAATCCGGCTCTTGCGCAGGGGATTATGCATCATGTGCATTGGCCTTGGGAGCTGGACCTTGAGCGCTATTTTTTGCCACTGGTGATTATTTATGCTGATAAGCGTGTGAAGCACGATAGAATTGTGCCTCTTGATGAGCGCTTTGATGATTTATTGGAACGCTATGGACGGACGGAAGCCATTTGTGAGCATATCCGCGGATCTTTTGTTCAAGCACAACATATTGAAGAAACAATAGAAAATACTTTAGGGATGGCCTTGCATGCATGTTCTTTTGATAGCGGGCGGCTGGTCTAGCGAACGCGACGTTTCCTTGCGTGGTGCAGTGGGTATCCACAAAGCTCTTGAAACCTTGGGCCATACTGTGACTTTTTTTGATGTGACAGGGACAAACTTTGATGGGCTTATTGAGGCGGCAAGCAAACATGATTTCGCCTTCGTGAACCTGCATGGTGCCCCTGGTGAAGATGGCCTTGTGCAGGCTATGCTTGAGCAGGCTGGCTGTGCGTATCAGGGTTCTGGACCTACAGCCTCGTTTTTGGCCTTGCATAAAGCGGCTACAAAACAGGTTTTGCGTGGTGCTGGCATGCTGACGCCCGATTGGGCTTTTGTGCCTAAGGCGCAGAGCTTGGAGTCCTTGCGTGGTATTTTGCATGAAAAAGGCTTGGTATATCCGTTGTTTGTGAAATCCAATGATGGTGGTTCCAGCTTGCTTTTATCACGCGTGGAAGACGAACAGTCCTTGGTGAAAGCCTTGGATGCTATTTTTGCGGCAGGCTGTGAGGCACTTATAGAGCCGTGCCTCCATAGTCTGGCCGGTACAGCCGGTACAGACGGGGACTGCGTGGAAATCACCTGTGGCGTGCTTGGCGATGAAGCGCTGCCACCGCTCATGATTGTGCCCAAGGATGGGGCTTTTTTCGACTATCACCATAAATATACTGTGGGCGCGACCCAAGAAATTTGCCCAGCACCCATCTCACCAGAGCTTACGGTGCGTGTGCAAGCCTTGGCTGTTCAGGCCCACAAAGTACTTGGCCTTGAAGGCTATAGCCGCGCAGATTTTATGGTCTGCGGCGATGTTCGGCCTCATGCTCATGGTGAAGCAGACGTCTTTATTCTTGAGGTCAACACTCTTCCGGGTATGACAGAAACAAGCCTTGTTCCTCAGGAAGCTGCGGCCATGGGCCTTGATTTTCCTGCGCTTATTGCACGGCTTATGGAGCTTGGGCTCGCAAAGCATACGGTTAAGCAGACAGGGCATGCAGGACAGACAGGGCATGCAGGACAGACAGGGCATGCAGGACAGACAGGACATGCAGGACATGCAGGGCATGCAGGGCAGACAGGCAAGGTGGCGCATTGTGGCTAATCCCGTAGCCCATTTCATGGCTAGCCTTTTGGAGCGTACTCTTCTTGCAGTGTATGGCGGTCTGTGGCGTGTGGCACGGCCTCTTTTGCGCCGTCACAAGCGATTGCGTGACGCCTTTGATATGCGCCTTGTGCCAGAAAATTGGAGCAGTCAGGCTGATATATGGATGCAAGCCGCTTCTGGCGGTGAGGCATATCTTGCGTGGGAATGGCTTAAGGCCTTGCTGCGTCTGCATGAGTCCGAAAGCCCTGTGCATGTAGGCATGCCTCGGCGTATTCTGCTGACATCGTGCACGCGCCAAGGTCTCGATGTCCTGCATGAGGCAGCCCAATGGGCAGAGGAACAATGCGCGAGGCAAGGTGTGGAGTTATCCATTGCTGTGCAAGTCTTTCCCTTGGATGAACCGCGTCTGATGCGACGTGCTGTCCGCATGGTGTCGCCGCGCACTGTGGTCTTGCTTGAAACGGAGTTGTGGCCGTCGCTTATGGCCGCATGCCGTAAGGCTTCCGTTCCTGTCACAGTACTCAATGGCCGCATGTCGCCACGTAGTTTTGGGGCCTATTACTTGCTTCGTCCTTTCTGGCAAGCCCTTGCTCCGCGACATATGACCGCCATAAGCCATGATGATGCCATGCGTTTTTCCATGCTTTTTGGGGCGGATGTGGACGTTGTGGCCAATATGAAATTTGATAGGCTGCTTAGTGAGCATGGTACAGATGATGAGCACGGCCCACAGGCTGACGTCAATGTGCCCACGGACATTTCCGCACAAGGTCATGAGAGCAAGGACGCTTCTATTGATGCGCTGCTGCCCAAGGGAAAGCGCATTTTGCTTGGTTCTGTGCGCGAGGAAGAGGAAGTCTTGCTTGTAGCCGCCATATGCCAGTTGGTCCAGTCGTACCAGTCGTACCAGTCGTACCAGTCGTATCAGTCGACGCAGGACTTAGATACAGAGGCCGCACTAACGATCATCATTGCACCACGGCACATGCACCGTGTTACAGCATGGCAAGAGCACTTGAGCCGCGTGGGTTTGCCTGCTGTTTTGCGCTCGGGACTTATACAAAGAGAACAATGGGCACAAAAGGAAAAAGAGGCACAGCAAGCCACGCCCACCATCATCATCTGGGATACCTTTGGTGAGCTTGGTGCGCTGTATGGCCTTGTGCATGCCGTCTTTGTGGGGGGCAGCCTTATGCCTCTTGGAGGTCAAAACTTCCTTGAACCGTTAGGTAAAGGCCTTGTGCCTTGTGTGGGACCATACCTTGATAACTTTGCTTGGGTGGAACCAGAAAGCCTCAAGTATGCAGAACTTTTGCGCATAGTGCGGACGGATACGGAGCTTGCTGAGGCTTTATTTGATGGACTTGACGCGCATCCGAATTGTATACAAGAGTCGGCAACGTCTTCTGCTATCCGAGATCGTTTCCATGCATGGTTAGAACCTCGTTGTGGTGGCGCAAAGGCCAGTGTCGCCATCATACGGAATATGTTAGCGCAATAAATGGACCAAGCTTAAGCATGTCTTATGCTCATTCTTTGGTGTAGGCCTTTCATATAGCACTGACTATGTGTACCGACCATATCTACCGCCCATATCTACCGTCCATATCTACCGTCCATGTGTACCGACCATATGCCAATAAAAAAAGCACTCACAAATACTATTTGTGAGTGCTTGATTTTACTGGAGCCTATGAGCAGAATTGAACTGCTGACCTCATCCTTACCAAGGATGTGCTCTGCCGACTGAGCCACATAGGCATGCTTAGGCGTAATACGCTGAAGCGGAGAGGCTTATATCGTGTATGATGAAGATGGTCAAGTTTTTTACTATATGGATGTGCGAAAAAAAGAGCGCGTATCTACTCATAGCAACGCTACAAAGTTCTCATTTCCTCAGCTAAAAACTCTCAAACCAAATCAACATACTAAAAAACTTATCGAGCGACGGCGCTGGCCCCATTGAATTCGATAGAGACGATTTCGTAATGGATTTTGCCACGTGGCGCATCGACAACAATCTCATCGCCTTCTTCTTTACCAAGCATAGCGCGTGCCACAGGGGACTGCACAGAGATGGTGCCCTTAGTGAAATCGGCTTCGTCAGGTCCAAGGAGTGTGAAGGTTTTAGTTTCAGCGGTTTCTACGTCTTCGATGACAACAGTAGCGCCGAAAATGACGTGTTCGCCAGAGAGCTTGTCGAGGTCAATGACGTTGAACTGAGCCATCCGCGATTCAATGTACTGGATGCGAGCCTCGAGCATACCTTGACGTTCACGCGCAGCATCATAGCCAGCGTTTTCACTCAGGTCGCCTTCTTCACGTGCCTCTTTAATGGCTTGAATGACATCAGGGCGCTCTTTTTTAAGACGGTCTAGCTCAACTTCAAGCTGCTTGAAACCTTGTACCGAAATCGGAATACTACTCATCGTTGTCCTTGCCTGCGACGAAAATCGTCGTGCGTTCAGAAATTTTGATAAAAAAAAGGGACACCACGATTTCCATCATGGTGCACTGGTACTTTGTACAAAAAAGTGGGGCGTTGCAATAGGCCCAAAACATGCGTAGAACATCCTAGCCTCGCGGTCAAGAGTTCTCCGCATTTGTAGACAATAAAATACTTACTATCAACATTTATATCTATTTTTATGTATAAAAGATAGATTTTCAGGTCTTATTTCACCCGTGACAAGCCATGAGCACGAGATTACGAGATTGACCTTGCTCTGCATTGATATACACTGAACTGTGCGTGCCAGCGCTTTGGCGGTGCGCTATTCCGCTGTTTGGATATTGTAGCTTTTAAGCTTGCGGTATAGGTAACTCCGTTCAAGCCCAACGAGCTCGGCAAGTTTACCCACGTTGCCGCCGCAATCCTGCAATTTTGTGGCGAGGAATTGCGCTTCAAAGGCGGTTCGCGCGGCCTTGAAGTCTGTGAGGCCATCGAGATGCATGAATTCATGAACCGTGTCAGCAAGAACGTCTGGCGTTTGGTTGTCGCTTTCTGCGCTTGTTCCAGTCCCAGCGTTTGCCACGCCGCATTCAGGCACAGACTTGTGCGCAGCCGTAAGAAATTCTGATGGCAAATCAGCATAGCGCACCGTATTACCCATGTGCAAAATCAACATGCGTTCTACGAAATTGCGCAGTTCACGTACATTGCCGGGCCATGGATATTTCTGCAAGGTGGCAAGAGCATCGGGGGCGAAACGGATGGGCGTGAAGGTATGTTCGAGGCATAGGGAGCCGATGAAGAAGTCCAAAAGCTCTGGAATGTCGCCGTTCCGCTCACGCAACGGTGGCAATTGTAGAGGGAAAACACGAAGGCGATAGTACAAGTCTTGACGGAACGTACCTTCGGCAATGGCGTTTTCAAGGTTTTTATTGGTCGCTGCAACAACTCGTACATTAACGTGGAAGGTTCGGTTGCCGCCTACGCGCTCAAAGCATTGCTCCTGCAAAATCCGCAGAATTTTTGCCTGTGTTTTCAAGCTCATGTCGGCAATTTCGTCAAGGAACAAGGTGCCTTTGTCCGCCATTTCGAACTTGCCTGTCTTCGCTGATTCTGCGCCCGTAAACGCGCCTTTTTCATGGCCAAAAAGCTCGCTCTCAATCAAGTCTTCGGGGATGGCTGCACAGTTCACAGCTACCAAAGGCCGTGTGCTGCGATTACTTCCTGCATGGATGGCCCGAGCCGCAAGCTCCTTACCCGTACCATTCTCGCCTGTAATCAGTACCCATGCGTCCGTTGGGGCCACCCTCGCAATCTGCTCACGCAAGCGCAAAACTGGCGACGTGCAGCCAATGAGCGCGTCTTTCTGCTTCAAAGCCACAGAGCTCCGCAAAGCCTCATTTTCGCGCTTCAGGTCGCGCACTTCCAAAGCCCGTTCCACCGACAGCAAGACTTTTTCCAAGGACAGCGGCTTTTCAATGAAATCATGCGCACCCTTCTTGATGGCGTTGACCGCCGTCTCAATGGTCCCGTGGCCCGATATCATAATGACAGGCAAGGATGGCGTTGCCGTATGGATATGATCCAGCACAGCAAGTCCGTCCATTTTCGGCAGCCAAATGTCCAGAAAGATGACGTCTGGAGTGTCCGCCGTCAAAAGCCGTAAGCCCTCTTCACCTGTGCCAGCCTCCATAATCTCATGGCCTTCGTCCTCCAAAATACCCCGTAAGGAAAAGCGGATGGATTCTTCGTCGTCGATGATTAGTATACGTGCTGCCATGATTGGGACCTTTTGGTGGTTAGGTGGTTAGGTGGGGGGCCTTGCCCTTTATACAGCAAGCCTACCAGTCTGTATGCGCTCTTTCAAGTCCAAAACACGGGCATGGATACGTTCCATGCACAGTGCAAAGGCCTTTTCGCGGTCATCAGCGTCCGCTACACCACTAGGGTCATCAAGTCCCCAATCTTCGCGGTGCTTGCATGGCAAAAACGGGCATCCCACGTTGCAACCCATGGTCACCACCACATCCACAGGCGGTATGTCCCCCAAAAGCTTTGGTCGCTGGCCACTGTTTTCCATGTCGATGCCGTACTGCGCCTTCATGTGCCGCACAGCATCCTGATTGATACATGACCGTGACTCTGTACCGGCTGAAAAAGAATGGAAAACCTCAGCCGCTAAAGAGCGTCCTAAAGCCTCCGCCATTTGGCTCCTGCACGAGTTGTGCACGCAGATAAAAGCGACATTGGGTATCATTGTACAGGTCCTTTTTTTGTTTGTTATTGAATATCGTACTCATATATTCTTCCCCCAAAAAAACCAATCATAAATTCTCAAAAGCCTTTTCTATAGTGTCAAACCGTGCATGAAAACCGCCTTGGCTGAGGCGTTCGGGTGGTGCGATTTGTCCACGAAGGATGGTGCTTTCCGCGAGCTCACCGAGGGCTACTTGGAGGAGTGGCGCAGGTATGCGGAACCATGATGGTCGGTTTAGGGCATGCCCTAGGGCAGAGCAGAACTGCGCCATGGAGATGGCTTGGGGCGCGGTGAAATTGAAGGGTCCATGCAGATGTGGATGCTGAAGCAGATAGAGCATGGCGGCCACAGCGTCATGAAGGTGTATCCATGGGAGCGGCTGATGTCCAGAACCGAGCGACCCACCCATATAATAGGTGAACGGCGGAATAAGACGGGCAAGCATGCCGCCGTTGCGCTCAAGGACAGGGGCAAAACGCATGATGGCAACGCGTGTGCCGAGCTTGGCCAGTTCGTGAATTTTGATGGCATTTTCCCATTGCAGACAGAGCTGAGCAAGAAAATCGTCGCCCACAGGACGGTATTCGTGGCAGGTGGGTGCTGTGGTCATGGTAGCCCAATTGCCGTAGTAGCCAACGGCTGAAGCTTGCAAGACCGTGTGTGGCCGCGAGTCGTCTGGGAGTGATTGCAGGGCTGCTGCGAGGGCAGCTGTGGTCTTGACGCGGCTCGTAATGAGGATGTTTTTTCGTGCCATAGACCATCGGGCGTCAGCAATGCCAGCCCCAGCAAGATTAATCACAGCGTCGACATGGGCAAGGTGCTTGGCAAGGCTTTGGTGGGCCGAGGCTGGATTTGTATCTGGACTCGCATACGGGTTTGCATATGGATTAGGGCTTGGGCTGGGCAGACTCCATTGGGCATAGCTAATAGGCCCGTTGGGGTGCGAAAAATGGGCTCGCCGCGAAATAATGCGGACGCGATGGCCTTGATTGAGAAGTTCTTGGCGTAGAGCGGAACCGATGAAACCAGTGCCGCCCAAAATAGCTATGTGCATAGGGACCCTCCAAAAAGATGTCGTACAATCTTGATGTATGAGGGTATATTTTCAAAGCGAACAAGCTATGATTACTTTCTACCTCTTTCTCTACTAGCCTTAGTACAAATCTTGGAGGAAACTTTCTCGTGTTTGTCCTCCCTTTGCGTGGCCGCGATTTTCCATCCCTTTTTAAACTTCCATCCACAAATAAAAAGTTTTGAAAGAGGGAGGGGGTCTGGGGGGAGGGAACTTTTCCAAAAGTTTCCTCCCTCCCCCCCAGTCAAAAAAATTACGCCACAGGTAATTCCATGGTCACAATAGTGCCGCCTTTAGGATTAGCGAGGGCACGCGCATAACCATGGTGGTCGTTGAGCACGGAGCGCACGATGGAAAGGCCAAGCCCTGTACCACCTTTTTTACGCGTAAAATATGGCTCAAACATGCGCGAACGTTCTTCTGGTGACAGACCTGGGCCATTGTCGGTCACGTCAATGCGCACAAGGGCAAGCTCGCTTTCATGCAGGGCTGTGATGACAATACTTGGAGAATATGGCTCTGGCCCAAAGTTGTCATCAGAACATGCGGCGTTAGCGCTTGCGTTGGAGTTTGCGCTGAAATCTGTGTTAGCGCTTGCGTTGGAGTCTGCATGAGGTCTTGACGTGGCCTCTTCACTAAGCATGTGCTCATATTGGGTCACGGCTTCAACAGCGTTGGTCATGACATTCATGATGGCGCGGTGCAAGGCTTCTTCGTCCATGAGGATGGGCGGAAGCTTTTGCGGGATGTGCAGTTCCCACTTGATATGGCTGTGCCCGTGGGTGAACAGGCCAACCAGCTCTTCTAGAAGAGGCGTCACGTCACCACGTAAAGGCGTGACTTCTGGGAGCTTAGCAAAGGCGGAAAACTCTTGCACCATTTGCTGTAAATGCTCGACTTGTTTAACAATGAGGCTTGTGCACTGCTCGAAGACGGGATCTTCCACATGCTTGCCGAATTTACGCTCAAGCCGCTGTGCGGAGAGCTTGATGGGCGTGAGGGGATTTTTGATTTCGTGGGCAATGCGTCGTGCAACTTCGCGCCATGCGGCCATACGCTGCATACGCTCAAGCTCGGTAATGTCTTCAAAGATGGCAACAATACCGTGGGCTGCGCCATCTGAACCCCGCAAAGCAACGGCATTAACGAGTAATTTCCATGCTTTATCGTTAATATTAATGTCAAGCTGTCGTTGCCAATGGCTTTCTGGACGCTGGTAGAGGCTTGTGGTCATGTGGTCCACAGCAGCCAGATATTCCCCTTTGAGGAAAGGAATAGGGTCTTGACCTTTGAGGCTTGCAGGGGACATGCCCAAGATGGTGCCAGCAGCCTTATTGACCGTATTGATGCGCCCATGTTCGTCAAGGGAGATTACACCAGCTGCGATGGTGTCCAGAACAGCCTCAATATAGGCGGATCTTGCGGTCATGATTTCGTTCTGGTGGGCCAAAAGTTCGTAAGCTGTGGTGAGCTGATGGTGATTTTGTTCGAGGTCTGTGGCCATGACGTTGAAAGAGGACACCAGCTGGCCAATTTCGTCGGTGGCGGAGTCTTGGAGACGGAAGGCAAGGTCCCCTTGGGCAATGCGGTTTGTGCCTTCAGCAAGGGCGAGGATAGGCGCTGTGAGTTCACGCGACAGGCGGAAGCCAAGCCATGTGGCACCAAAGACCACAAGGATGCTGAGCACGCCAAGGATGAGGGTGAATGAGACTTTCAGCGGCTTTTTGAGGTTTTTTAGGGCCATGTATTTTTTCAGGCCGTGATTGATTTCCTCAAGCTTGTGGGTGAGGCCATGGCCAATATTTTCCGCCACAACGAGATAGCCTTTTGTGCCACCAGCAATGGCGGACACGGTGATGACATAGTCCGCATCATCGCCAGCCCAGAGCATGGAGCCAAAGTGCTGCTCTTCCACGTGCTTCCAATTGATGCTTTTGCTTGCTTCGTTCCAAATAGGTCGGACGGTCCAATGTTCGCGTAAATTCTGCAATTCATGCCAGAAAAATGCGTTGTGGTTTGGATCGATGATGGCCACAGCAGCAAGACCATACTCATCTTGTTTGAGGTTAAGGAGCTTGTCGAGATTTTGTGTGTCTTGGGCGGAAAGCGGTGCGATACTTGGCTTTGCGCCTTCTTGTTCCTGTATGGCCAAGATGGGTTCTACATGGATATTGATGGCGGCAGCACTGTTTTGCAGGCGTTTTGCCGCTGCTGTGTAAAAGCTTTGGCCCACCTCAAGAGCTGCTTCCATGGAGACTTCAACCTGATTTTTAAACCAATAGTCCACGGATGTGGCCACAACACGATTGGACGCAAAGAACATGATGAGGGTGGGAATAAGGGTCAGGGCAAGGAACAAGAGCACAAGGCGTGTTCGCAGTTTAGACCCAAAAACATTGCGCTTGCGTTCGATGACAAGTTTAACAACATTACGTCCAACCAAGAACAGAACGATGACGAGCAGAACAAGATTAATATTGAAAAAGGCGAGATAGAGCCACGAGTCCGCACCAAAAACATTGATTTGCGCCCACGTGACCACAAAGACGAGGAAGAGCAGGACGATGGCCGCACTGATTTCACGTAAGCGGCGTTTGCGCTCGCGAGCATGGTCAATGAGTGGCACGGTGAGGAGCGTGGGAACGTCTTTGTTCTCAGAATTTTGAGGGGGAACTATGCGTTGTGCTTGGATTGAAAGGGCGGCTTTGAGCTTGGCCTTGAGCCTAGTCATGAGCCCAGTCGTGGGCCCAGTCGTTGGTCCAGTCGTGGGGCCAGTCGTGGGTCCAGTCGTGGGGCCAGTCGTGATGCGCGCATAGGAGCTGTCATCGCTTTGGGGCTTTGCCGTGTGCTCATCGTTTTCATTGGGCTTAGAATCTGCGTCAGGCAAGGTATTTGGTACGTCATGACAGGGCAGTTTAGTATTGGTGCGGCAATCCTCGGTCAGCTCAATGGTAGGCTCTTCTTCATGGCTTTGTGGTGCGTGCTCAGCATGCATTTGCTCAGCGTGAACAGGTTCATTTTGAGTGAGCTCAGCTTGCGTTTGGGCCTCAGAATGTTGGGGCTCCAAGCTTTGCTCCACTGCTTCTTTTGGGGTTTCGGGCGCAGTAATCATAGCAGCATGTTCAGCCTTGCCATGCAAATTCTGATTGCTTGCATCAGCCTGTTCTATGGGCAGAGTATGCTGTGTCATGATTAGTTACCCTGTATGACCTGCGTAAATTCGATGCTCGGCACAACATCCCAAGACCAGAAAAACAGTGCTTGGCTGAGCCATGGCGGTACTTTTGTATGGCGCAATTCTACGCGGATGGTGGCGAAATATTCTTCATCGGCTTCGAGCATGTCAGATGAGCATAGGGGCATACGCAAGCGACCAAGGGTATTATCCATGAGGGAATTAAAATCTCGATGGCCATATGCTTGCCCTGTGGCAGGGACTTTTGGGGCTTGCTGTATGTGTTGGCCATCTTGATTACTTGGGCTAGCTTGGTCAGCGTTGTGGACTTCTGACGCATTTTTACTCGTTGCAGAGACTTCCAAGTCTTCATACGTTTCCATGTCTTCAGGCAAGGCCATGGAGAGCAGATATTGCCGTGAAAGCGGATCATAGCTTAAGACCATGGCAGCTGTGTTAGTGGCCATGGTGGAGCGTGGCAAAAGGCTACGCTGCCGTTCAAGGTAGGTGGTGCAGGTTAGGAGCATTTGCGCCCCATCGCGCAAAAGATGGCGCATGGCTTCGCGTGGTTCGATGTCCACAGCGGTGCGCACGATGACGTGATCTTGCTCTTTGGCTACGCTAAAGGATCGCAGACTTAGGTGGTCTGGTCCTGCAGCCATGCATGCTGCAACCATGGATAGCATGGGCAAAATAGACATGCCGAGCATGAGCACACATGCTGCAAAATTTTTCTTTATAGAGGTTGGCGAGTTTGGCGAGATGGGCGAGGCCGGCGAGATGGGCGAAGTCGGCGAGGCCGGCGAGGTGATGAGGGAGGCGTATCTATGCATGATGCTTTTCATGTGGGTCCTAATCCTTTATGGCGCATGCAGTGTGTGGTGGGATAGGTGCTTTTATACTTGTCTTCATAAAAGCACTGCATGGCTGGCCTTATTTTGGCATAGGGTTGGCATGAAAGCAAGTTGAGATGACTGGGGGAAAGTGGCTCTCAGTCTATCATTTTTACATTGTAAGAGTTTGGGCAATCGGAGCCACAGAACTGCGTGCTCTCTTTCCTATATGGGCAGGCTACCAAGCTTGATTCTCTCCCAAACAAAAAAACTCTCTCCATGCGCCGCGAACGACACACGAAGAGAGAATTATCATCGCAAATAAAAGTCTTTAAAAGGGAAACTTTCTTCAGATAGCTTCCCCTTCCTCTAGTCTAACCTAAAAATTAGTCAGTAAAGCGAGCCTGCAACCAGATGATGGCTTCGATGTCGTCGCCAGCCTTTGGTACGTAGTCGCCGAGGACTTGCTTGGAAGCGTAGAGCATGCAACGCAGAGCATTGCCGTCTTTGCCGCCAAGAGAGATAGCAATCATGTACATCTCTTCGTCATTGTACTTGCAGGTCTTCACATCTTGCACAGGAACGCGGATTTGGTAATCGCAAGCGTTTTGGTATGGCTGAACAATGTGCGCACCTTTGAGAGGCAAGGTCAGTGGTGGGATATCGGCATCAGCGATGCTTGGGTTCTTTTCTTTGTATGCAGCAGCATACGCATCGAACTGTGGGCCACCTTTAACTTGGATGCTTTCTTGGGTTGCGCGGCGCATAGCGTAGGCAAGACCAGCAACGCGCATGATTTGCTTTTGGCCTGCTTGGCAGCTCCAGCGGTCGCGGTAGAAGAGAGGATTGAAGAGCCAGAGAGGGCTTCCGCCAGGATGCTGGATAGAAATTTCGCCTTCAGCTTCATTGGCCCAAGCGTACGTCTCGTCGATTTCAACAACGTTTTCAATACCTTCGAGCAAAGGCAATGCGCTTACAGGCTTGTAATCTTTCTTAGCTTCGTCGCCACGGAGAATGAGCGCAGAACGACAAGGTTCCGTAGCAGGATATGCCATGAGCACGGTGTGGCCTTCTGGAGTATGGGACTGCCAAGCTTCACGCGTACCGCCATCTTTAGCGATGGTAGGCACAATCTTTGCCTTTACGGTTACGTCAGGATCAGCCACGAGGGCACGCCATTTATCGCCAAGACCTTCAAAGTGCTTTACCATGATACTATCCTTTTTTAGGAACGGTACGAGAAAGGGTTACCGTTAATTTTTTTTATTGTCCCTAAGATTATACTGAACGGCTGAAAGTCAATATCACATATACCAAAAAGTGCGTTTTTGTCAAAGTATGTAGAGGTGATTGGGTAAGGGGACTTAAAGATGTGTTCGCCCTGCTTTTCTTCTCAACATCAAAAAAAGCGAGCATGGTTTCCCACACTCGCTTTCATTTTTATGTCGTAGTTTTTAGCAGCTCTTAGCGGCGGCGGTCGTAACCACCACGGTCGCCACCTTCGCGGCGTTCACCACCACGGCGATCACCATCGCGACGGTCATAACCACCCTCACGACGTTCACCACCACGGCGGTCACCACCACGGTCATCACGGCGACCACCATCACGGCGGTCATCACGACGGCCACCACGGTCGCCATCACGACGAGGTGCTGGACGAGCGGTATCTTCTGGATTCCACTCAATGCCTTCAGCCTCAAGCATGACAGCCTTACGGCTAGCGCGAATACGATCGCCATTGATTTCAATGACTTTGACAATCATGTCTTCGCCAAGACGTGCAATGTCGCCAACTTGTTCAACACGGCTGGTGTCGAGCTGGGATACGTGCACAAGAGCCTCAAGGTTAGGCAAGATTTCAACAATAGCGCCAATTTCAAGAACCTTACGGACCTTGCCGGTGTAGTTCTTGCCAAGCTCAGCGCGTTGGTCGTAGTACTGCACCATTTCGCGAGCCATGTTCATAGCTTCTTGGGTTGGTGCAAAGATGGAGATGCGGCCGCTGTCTTCGATGTCGATGGAAGCGCCAGTTGCAGCGGTGATAGCCTTGATGTTCTTGCCACCAGGGCCAATGATGACGCGGATGATGTCAGGGTTGACGTGCACTTCAGCGTGTTGTGGAGCGTAGGCAGACAATTCGCCGCGTGGGGTCTCGAGAACCTTGGTCATTTCGCCAAGAATGTGCAAGCGAGCTTCACGAGCTTGAGCCATGGCGCGTGCCATAACTTCAGTTGGCAAGCCATTGATTTTGATGTCCATCTGAACAGCAGTGATACCTTCAGCAGTACCAGCAATCTTGAAGTCCATGTCGCCAAGAGCGTCTTCGTCACCGAGAATGTCGGTCAAAACAACGTACTCTTCGCCTTCCTTGATGAGACCCATGGCAACGCCAGCCACAGGAGCAGACACAGGCACGCCAGCATCCATCATGGACAAGCAACCACCGCAAACAGCGGCCATGGAAGAGGAACCATTGGATTCCATGGTTTCGGAAACAACGCGGACAGTGAATGGGAAGCTATCACCAGCAGGCAAGATGGGGCGCAATGCCTTTTCTGCCAAAGCACCGTGACCGATTTCACGACGGGATACGCGAACAGGCTTTACTTCGCCAACGCAATAAGGTGCAAAGTTGTAGTGCAACATGAAGCGCTTGGTGACGTCGCCAGTCAAGGAATCCATGCGTTGTTCATCGGTGGAGCTACCAAGAGTTGCTACAACCATGGACTTGGTTTCGCCACGGGAGAACAAAGCAGAACCGTGTGCGCGTGGCAAGAGGCCAGCTTCAATGATGATAGGACGAACGGTTTTGGTGTCACGGCCGTCAATACGCTTGCCTTCAGTAACAATGCGACCACGAACGATCTTCTTTTCCAAAGCGGAAAGCATGTCGCCCACAGCGCGCAATGGTGTAGCGTCTTCTGCGTATGCTTCGTCTTCCATCAAAGCGGCCATAACTTGCTCTTTCACAGCCTTACGAGCGTCCTTGCGTGCCATCTTTTCGGCAACACGCATAGCGTCGCCAAGTGGCGCCATGGCAAGTTCAGCAACCTTAGCTGCAAGAACTTCGTCAACTTCAGGCTTAACAAATTCTTTCTTAGCCTTGCCAACCATCTCAGCAAACTTGATTTGTGCGTCGATAAGTGGCTGAATTTCCTTGTGACCCCATTCCAAAGCCGCAACGATGACGTCTTCAGGCAAGAAGGAAGCTTCGCCTTCAACCATGACAACAGCATCACGGGAAGCTGCCATAACGATATTCAAATCGCTACCGGCCATTTCCTTAATGGTTGGGTTGATGACGAATTGACCAGCAATGCGGCCGATGCGTGCGCCTGCAATAGGTTCTGCAAATGGAATAGAAGAAATGCACAAAGCTGCAGATGCTGCGGTCACAGCCAAGACATCAGACTCGTTATTTTGGTCCGAAGAAATAACGTTGGCCAAGACCTGAACTTCGTCCTTCAAGCCCTTAGGGAACAATGGACGGATAGGACGGTCAATCAAACGAGATACCAAGGTCTCGCGTTCGCTAGGACGGCCAATTTCACGACGGAAGAAGCTACCAGGGATGCGGCCTGCGGCGTACATCTTTTCGGTGTATTCAACGGTCAATGGGAAGAAGCCAAGGTCACGGTCTGTGGACTGACCACATGCCGTCACGAGGACAACTGTGCCGCCGCACTGAATCCATACAGCACCGTCAGCTTGGTTCGCCAAACGGCCGGTTTCAAACATAATTTCTTTACCGCCAACGGTGGCAGTAATACGGGTCGCATTGAACAGATTACTCATAGTATTTCCTTTAAAATAAACTTCTCAAAGACTGTAGAGAAGCCCTCAAATAAATGTGTGGAAGGGGAGTCCGAGAAAAAAACCGAGGTCCATACCTCCGAACTTCTCTCGGCACCCCCTTCATGACGTGATGGGGTGGGATTATGCTGGGGCGCTGCCCCAGACCCCGCAACTAAAAAAGTACTTCGACTAATTTTTGCGCTAAAGAAATTGTGAGATTTTTTCTTCTCGCGAGGCGGACGAAGCTTTTTACGAAGGAAGTGTATACGTAATACTCGACCGTAGTAAAAAGCGAGTCCAACGAAGCGAGAAGGAAAAAGATCC
The DNA here is from genome assembly GCA_044433065.1 of Pseudomonadota bacterium. Taxonomy (GTDB): domain Bacteria; phylum Desulfobacterota; class Desulfovibrionia; order Desulfovibrionales; family Desulfovibrionaceae; genus Nitratidesulfovibrio. The sequence goes on along the minus strand of JAWXUA010000005.1, from coordinate 3,095 downwards.
AATTTCCCTCATAGGGGGGCGAAGCCCCCCAGAACACCAAACCTACTTACGGAGACCGAGCTTCTCAATGAGAGCACGGTAACGTTGTACGTCTTTAGCCTTGAGGTACTTGAGCAGCTTACGACGCTGACCAACCATCTTCAAGAGACCGGTACGGGAATGGTAGTCCTTCTTATGGAGCTTAAAGTGACCAGTGAGTTGCTCGATGCGAGCGGTGAGCAAAGCAACCTGTACTTCTGGGGAGCCAGTGTCGCCTTCATGCTTAGCGTGTGCGTCGATAACACTTTTCTTAGCTTCTACATCCATAACCACAGCGATATCCTCCAACGTTAGGGGTTAACTCCACAGCCCTCGTAGCACAGACCAGACCTGCTTTCCCCCATGGAAAGTAGTTTCTGCAAGTGCGACGGGTTGTCCTTCCGTATCCAAAAGAATTGCTTTAAGTCCTTCAACGAACGGCATATTTGCCATGCGCGCAGGATTATAGGGCAACGGTGTACCATTACGGGTGTGTGCTTCCTCTTCAGCCAAGATGGTAAGCTTGGGCCAGTGAGGAAGCGCGTGCGTAATGGGAATAACACGCTCCGAAAGGCGTTCAGGTTCATCCATAATCGCATCCAATGAATGCGCTATGTCGATGCCGAACGGGTGGCTGTACTCCCGCGTCAGAACAGTGAGAGTAGCGCCGCAACCTAATCGAATCCCCAAGCTGTGGGCCAGCGACCGTATATAGGTTCCAGAACTACATTGAACGCGGAATTGTACGAGCGGAAGTGCACAGGATGTGACCTCCGCAAGGGAAATTTGTACGGTTTTGATTTTAACAGGCGTCTCTTTGCCTTGGCGTGAGAGCTTGTACAACGGTTGACCTTGATGCTTGGCCGCAGAATAGGGTGGTACCTCTTGCTCAAGGTCCCCAACCCATGATGCGAAAACCGCGCGGACGTCGTCTTCCGTAATGTGTTCCCATGGTGCTGTTGCCGTAACTTGGCCCTCAGCATCCCATGTGTCCGTTGTTTGGCCAAGCAGAATGGTGCCCGTATACACCTTCTGCCCATCGGTCAAAAGATGACCTGAAATTTTTGTAGCATGGCCAAGTAAGACTAATAGAACACCACCGGCCATGGGGTCAAGTGTGCCACCGTGCCCAATTTTCTTTTGGCCAAGACGCTTGATTTGCGTGATGCACTGGGTCGATGATGGACCAGAGGGCTTGCGCATGACAAGGAGGCCATTTTGTTGCGGCTGTTGTGGCAGTTTTGGCAATGGCGGTCTTGCAGCACGCTGTTCACGACGTTGCTTTTTAGTTAAGCGTGGAGCTTGAGCTTGGCTTGCACTTTCTTCTACTATTTCAATATCTTGTTTTGCGCCATCAGCTTGAAGCATAGTATCTTCGGTCATGTATCCTCACTTGCCTAATCAGCAGGCAAAGAAAGCTTGTCTTGTAGAGCAGCCACAACGATTTTTGCAACGTCTTTGGGCTGTTCCTTCAATTCTGCACCAGCGGCATTGAGATGTCCGCCACCACCGAACATGGCAGCCACTTGGCGGATGTCGTCGTCGCCAGAGGAACGTAGGCTGATTTTAGAGCCTTCGCCTTGATTGCGCACCATGACACCAATGCGAGCACCACGGAGTTTACGCAATTGCCCAGCCCAGCCTTCTAAATCATCAACAATGGCGCCTACTTGGTCAAGTAAATCATCAGTGATGATAGAGACAGCAATGGTTCCTTGGCAATGCACTTGTACGTCAAGCATGAGGTGACCCCAAAGCTCGAAACGTGCTTGGGACCATTGATTTTCACTTTGTTCCGTAATCATGGCACCATTAACACCGGCCTCGCGAAGCTCAGCGGCAAGGCGGAGCGTATGCGGCGTTGTGTTGCCGAGGCTGAAAGATGCTGTGTCCGTCATGATGCCAAGATAGGTGCACGCGCCAAAATCACCACCAAGGGGTATTTCCAGCGCTTTGCCGAGCTCGACGATGAGTTCTGCTGTGGCAGCGGCGGTGGGTTCAACCCAGTTAGCGACAGTGCCAAAATGTGGATTGCCACGGTGATGGTCAATATTGATAGATGGCCACTTTGCAAAGCGTTCAGCAAAGGCAGAGCCAGCGCGCTTTTCGTTGCCGCAGTCCACGGTTATGACAAGCTCAGGCTCGAATGGCAAGGCGTCAAGGTCGCTGTAGATGAAAGCACCATTTTGGGCTTCAAATAAGGTCCCCGTCTCTATGGCCTTCCTGTTTTCTTCATCTGTAACAGGGCAGACTGGCAAGGGCATCCATGCAAAGGAGTCTGGCAAACCGGAGTGATTGTATAAGGCAAAGCGACAGCCAAAGCTTTTCAAAATATGACCAATGCCACCCATGGACCCAAGAGCATCACCATCGGGATGAACGTGGCTTACAAGTAAAACATTTTTCGCTTGGCGCAAGGCCCCAGCAATACAATGCATATTTTTATTGCTTTCTTTACTAGGGAACATTGCGGAAATATATGAAATATTTTGCATGAATGTCTCTCTTTGGATGGGATTGTGGTCGTTTTTTATGGAGAACTTTGAGAGGAGGAAATATCAAAATCTATATAGGAGGCGTTCTTTGTATAATCTAGGGGTGTGTTTGCAAACATACCCTAATCAGCCGCATAAAATTCTATATCGCTATAAACCATTTCTTCGGGGCAAACGGCTTCCATCATGGCGAGACATTTATCCAGTCGGCTTTGCAAATGTCTTTCGCTATTACTTAATGAGACCACGGAAAGGCGTAAATAGTCAAGGGAGTCAGCTGTGCCAATTTCTGCAATAGCCACATTAAAGGTATTGCGCACTTTTTGCTTTAGGCTGTTGGCGATACGTCGCTTTCCCTTCAAGGAATCATTCCCATGCAACTTATATTCTACGGTGAGTACGCCAATGACTGTGGTATTTTGCATGATGGCTTAGCTTGCTTGGAGAGCCTGTTTAGTACGTACCATGAGCGACAATCAAAGATTTGCTCTCTTTTTTCTTTCCCATGCGCCGCGCACTTGCATACAGCGACTGAAACTTTCGTCGCAAATAAAAGTCTTTGAAAGGGATGGGGGTCTGGGG
>JAWXUA010000004.1:0-55941 GCA_044433065.1 Pseudomonadota bacterium | reverse complement strand
TGCTATGAACAGCGTCCTGACCTCACTGTTCGCTGGTATGGCTGTCATGCTGGTCGTCTTTGCTTGGTACCTATACCGCATGATTAGAGGCACTTTGGCCGTCTTTAAGTCGCGTGCGCCTAAGAGTTAGTTTGCATTTGGAAGGACTTTCCATACAGCATACGAACGTCGTACGGCACAAAGCCTGACGTACATTGTATACAAAAAGCCCCCTTGCTTCGTTGTCGAGCGTATGCTCTGCGATGCAAAGGGGCTTTTCTCACTGTATGGAAGATAATGCTTAAAGCACTTTTTCCATTCGTGCATCCTTAATATCTAAGCTTGGATCCAAGCAAAAGGCTGGATGTATTCCCGTCACTGTAAAGCCAAGTTTTTCATATAAATGAAGCGCGTTTTTATTTTCTACTAAACAATCCAAAACTATTTTTGGCATTGTTGTGTGTGTTTCAATATAGCTGATAAGTTTAGTGGCAATGCCCATACCTCTATATTCTTTGCGTACACTGACATTATTGATATATTCTGATTGGCTATCAAAAGAGTTTTGCAGGTCATAAAAATACTCTTGCAATTGCTGTTGCGCTATTCTTGGGACCGCTGCTTCGTTTGTAAAGGATATGAGAATGCCAGCTATCGCATCATCCACAATGGCTAATGTGATATTGTTGTAATGATACATACCCTGCTCTGCAAGAAGATAGGTATAATCTTTATCATTTTCATCCATCAACGCTGGATAAATATATTCATCTGTAGCATAGATAAGTTCAAGAATTCTATGTATATCATCATTGCTGTTTGCTTTTCGTATTTGCATGGCAACCTTTCTTTTTCTCATAAAAATGCATCGTAGACTTGTAGTCTACAACAGTAATAAGGATATGGCCATGACAAGCATACCAGCCACGACGCCTAAAATTGACAAATGATGCTCACCAAATTCTTGGGCCGCTGGTAAAAGTTGATCCAGCGAAATATAGACCATGATGCCTGCTACCCCAGCAAACAAGGTCCCAAAGGTTGCTGCAGTGAAAAACGGCAAAAGCAAGGCATAGCCCACAATGGCACCTAAAGGCTCAGCTAAACCCGATAAAAAAGCATAGCCAAAAGCCTTTTTGCGGCTTCCTGTAGCATAGTAAATGGGGATAGAGATGGCAATCCCTTCAGGCACATTGTGCAGCGCGATGGCTACAGCAATGGCCATACCGAGGGATGGATCCATGATGGCTGCTGTGAAGGTTGCGAGGCCTTCTGGAAAATTGTGGATAGCAATGGCCACAGCTGCGAATATGCCTGTACGCCGCAATTTTGCAAAATCATGGGCATTATTCTTGGGTAAAGCCCCCTCCCCTAGCTCCATCTCTTCCACACTGTGCACTTGGTGTGGATTTTCATAGTCTGGCACCATGTAATCTATGAGCGCAATGACAGCCATTCCCACAAAAAAAGCGAGCACTGTATACCAAGGGCCACTGGCACCCAATGCTTCTGTGAGGCTTTCTCGTGCCTTAGCCAAAATTTCCACAAAGGACACGTAGAGCATAACCCCAGCAGCAAAGCCCATTGTGAGCGACAGTATACCCCGATGCGTACTCCGCGTAAAAAAGGCTATGGCCGCACCAAGACCTGTGGCAAGCCCTGCAAAGACGGTGAGGCCAAAAGGATACCACAAGGATTCTAAAGGAATATTGACATCTAGCATAAGAACTCCTTCACATACGATGGCCTCTTTTTTACGCGCATCTCCCTCACTTGCCCATGATTGGCATATTATTTTACTTCACTTTTTCGATACCCTTGCCCCACCATGACGACATATCATGCGGCCATTCTAGACTACGACGTGCGATGATACGTAGATAGGCGCATACATTTCCTGCTAAGGTAAAATAGCCGCAAAAGAGGCCCAAATCTACACGCTATAAAGCATAAGGCTATAACTCTTTCACCAAGGCCTTCACCATAGCAAACTTTTTAGCCAAGGCTTGTGGTCCCTCGAGGTCCACTTTCTGGCGAAACATCTGGGGCAAACGTTCGTAGAAAACAGGCCACAAAGAGTGATGCACTCCTAGTTGCATGAGCTCACCAAAAAGGAGCTCACAGCGCTGCTCTTCCTGCGCTGCCTCACTTTCTTGTCGGGCTTGCATGAGGCGTGTTTGCATTTCAGCCTTGCTTTGCTCCTCTTCAGCCAAAAGCCGTTTCGCCTCCAGCAAAGGATCTACGTAGCCCTTAGGCCGGCTATAGTAGCCATGCCGCCGCATAGAACTAAGCCAGTACGCAATGGGATCTTCAATGAGCTCGCCTCGAGCATTGGTCAAAGGCCCTTGCTCCAGTTGCCAGTCAAGATAGCGTAAGGCAAGGGACACTGTGCCAACTTCAAAGCCTTGCAAGTCGAAAATACTTTCCAGCTGCCGTAAGTGCGCTGAACGTAGACCTGCTGCTGCTGCGGCTGGCCAGCAAGCCAAAATAGTTTCTTGGTCGCTTTGCCAGATAGATTGAATTAATCTATCTATCTTATCTATATAAAGAGGCATGCTAGGGTGGCTGCTTGGTGCTATGCTATTAGGCATGCTATGTTTGCTGACTGTATTCGAGCTAGTGCCTATGCTAGTCTGGGTGCTATATTCGGCGCCCATTACATGGGGATGATAGCCTTGTGGTACGCTTGGTGTTGGCGCTTTTAGAGGCATAGTGTTTGGGATAGCATATGCAAAAGCTGCAGTGTTAGCGGCTTGGTTTGGCGGAATTTGGTAGGGCACATAGCCCATATTCTGTTGTGTACTGGTATGGTTTGCCTCTTGATGACACATGGTAAAAAGGTAGCCTTGTGAGCGCGTACCTTGAATTCTTTGACGATGAATAATACCATTAGCCTCAAAGCGTGCAATGATATTACGCGCTGTACAACGCTGTGATTCCCGCCAATTAAGAGCTTTTAGCATCTGGGAATAGCTCACAATTTGTCCATCATGATGGCGCAAAAACTGGAGGAGTTCCTCTTCACGTTTGGTTAATTGATTGAGTAGAGTAACACCTTGTGGTGCTTGTTGATGATGCTGTGCTCCATATACTGGTGCTTGTGGCTCTCTTGAGTATATTGTGGCGCACGGCTCTGCAATGTGTCCACTATAGTGTTGGCTACCCATTGCGTGAATATCATGTTCTCCTTCGCTATGCTCGAGAGATTCTTTGTACGTTGGTGCTATGTGGGTGCTATTTTCTATGTTGGTTGCCGTGCTATGCTGTATGCTACGTGTGGTGCTATCTTCTATGCTAGTATGGTGTGCGCTGTGTGCGCTAGCATGGTGGCTAGCAGGCGGGATATCAGCTTGACTATGTAGCATGCTATTTTTTCGTTCATGGGCCGCCGTGCTAGTATCTGTGCTATGCTCATTATCATAAGAAGTAGCATGGCTGGTATCATCATGAATAGCATGAACGTGAGCCTGATGATGGCTGTTAGCAGCAGGAATAGTTGCATTTTCTTGCTGCATTGGGCTTGTCAGTGTGTGTTCATTGTGATGAGCATGGTTCATATGTGCGTGGATCACATCTTCAGTAGGCTCTGAACAGTCAAGAGTGACCTTTATGGCTGTAGAAGTGGGTTCCTGAGTATATTCAGGAGCTTGCGTGACTATTTGAGCAGATATCATTTTATCTATAGAACTATCCTGTTCAATAGCTACGTCGACCGCTTTGCTTTGGGGTATATCTAATGTCTGTGATGCGTCTTGAAGTGTTGGCTTATCTAGCTTGCCAGCTTTTTCCTCTACACGAGGTTCAGACTGTTTTGGCAAAGCGACAATATCAGCAGCATCTTGTGCACTATGTTCTACGTTGCTATGGTTTTCGTACTTTAGCTCTTCATTTCCATAGGCTTTGGGTTTAGCCTTGACGTCGGTTTTGGCGTCGGTTTTGGCGTCGGCTTTGGCAGGTCTAGCCTGTTCAGCTTGGATGGGCCTACTTGGATCTAAGATATCAGTCTTTCCCGTGAGAAATGCCGCCGTTTGCACATTAATAGCACCGCCAAGTACCTCAAATATATCAATACTAGGCTGTGGTGTAACGTGAAAAAGCGCGTCCGAAACATCGGTCGTTTGCTTTTTACGGCTTTGTGTTTTTGTACTTTTTTCTTTTAGCATACCATTCTCCGCTCATCATGAAGCATGTTGATGAGCATATTCATCTTAGGCAATGTGCCTGTGGGCTATTGTGCGCCCAAGAAATGTTGTAGGCTGTGAATTGTAAAAGACAGTGTGACATTTCATGTCTATGTCCATCCTCACATCCAAACGTGCCTATGCAGTATGATTGTATAGCTTTGTTTGAGGAACAACAAAGCACCATTTTCATACGCATTTCAGAGCATTTTTTGGGACCATAACCTGAAAATTATATGGTGATGAAATAAGTAGATGCTTTATGGCCTTATTGTGTGAGACCATGCGCTCCATGCTATTATGTGCGAATAGGGAAAAATATGATGCGCGTGAAAAGATAGAGTCGCACGCAACTGAAAATCTTTTACATGAGCATCAATAGATATTTAGTCTACGTTGTGCGCTTGACTTTCTTGCATTTTGGGAGAGGCTTTACTTGCTGGTGTTAGGGTAACATCAACATCGACACCTTCCAAAATTTTTAAAAGCTCCGCAGTGGCTGAAGCATAATACGATGCGCCGCTGCTTTGTGGTGCGTAATCAAAGATAGTTTGTCTTCGTGTATGCGCACGCTCAAGGTCAACATTGACGCCCACAACGGACTGGAAGACTGGAAATCCAAGTGCCTCAAATGTAACACGGATTTGCTTTAAATTGGTTTTATGGGATTGGGTGCGACCATCCATTTTTGTCAATAAAATCCCTAAGATACGAAGGTCTGCATTTTGCCCTTTGATTTGCTTCAAAATTTCAAAATACGTGTTAACTCCGTCAAGAGCATATTGGTCGCCAACAGGAATAGGCACAATGACGCCATGGGATACCATGAGTGCATTGTGTACCATGGGACCAAGGTTTGGTGGAGTATCTATAAGGATATAGTCGTAGCGGCTGAGTGGCTGATCATTTTCCATAACTCGCTTAAAGCCGAGAACGGAATCCATGCTTGTATATACGCTTCGCTCCCACAGCATGCAATTGATGGAATTAGGCACGATATCAAGGTTTTCAGTATTGGATACGCAGGCTTGTGTGCTCAGCTTGCCTGAATCGACATTAAAGGCATTCCGAAGTTCGCGAGTATTGCGCACGGCCATATCTGGCAGTAGAGCAAGCGTTGTGTTGCTCTGTGGGTCAGCATCCACCACAAGCACATTGCGCCCTGTACGCGCAATACCAGCTGCAATATTGATGACGCTGGTTGTTTTGCCGACGCCGCCCTTATGATTACCAACAGTAATAATGAATGGTTTTCTTTTTTCCATTTTCTTTTCTCGTGGATAAAAGTCTGATAAGTGTATCTTTTCCCTTACTAATACCAGAACACTTTCAGGCCTTTTTAGGCAAAATGTCAATAAAACTCTGGGCTTTTTTTTTGTTTTTTGTTCTTTTTTCTAAAAAAGCTTTTTTGCACTGTTTTCTATTTTGCTTTAAGTACTCAAAATAACAATATATAAATAAATATAAACGTCCAATAAAGTCAAGTTATATGACTAGGCTTCTCCAAGAAAGAATAAAACGAACTTAGTAAATTCAGGAAAATCATAAATTATGTTTTTTTTAGATGCACATAATATATTTTTTTATGTTGATTATGGCTATGCATTGTTTTTTGTACGTAAACTTTTTTTAGATTGTAAACATATTTCTTTGTCATTTTTTTTAGCCCAAAAGATATGTTTTTGAACGGCTTTTTTTGCATCATATATAATAGTCTTGTTTTTGTCTGTGGGCACTTTTTTATGTTCTTTATACTGGCTTACTATGTCTGCTTTTTTTTGTTTCTTTTGTCTCCGTATCGTATCTTTGTTAGTCTCATGGGATGTATCATGGATATGAGCATTGCTAGTATATTTTTATATCCTAGCCTTATATCTTTGTGGATATCATGGATACTATGTATGCTATTTTCTGTGCTTGTTTCCGTGTAGTGTTGTGTATGCTTGTATGTGTGCTAATAGCAATGCTAGTGGCGTACATTGTTTTTTTTGTGGTGTTTTTTAAAGTTCTTAAAGTATAGTAAGTATATATAATTTAATGAGTTATTTTGCTTTTACCCTAAGTGATCTCAACATGTTCAATTGTCTACATGATAGTATATGAGCTTATGGGAGTTTTTTTGTCTAACGCATATCATGGCTAGTAGCATGCGTTTTTATCGTGATGCTAGCCATGATATTTCTAAGATGTTATTGTCATGTGGTTAGCCGTGCTAGTAGCATATATATCTATCTAGATTAATATCAGGTTTGATATCACACATAGGTATGATTGCTTTTGTCTATGTGTATAGCTATGCTATTATCCGTGCTATAGAAAATAGGCTAATGCTCAAGCACTTTATCAAGTTTCTAAACTATCAAGAAAAATTGATAATTCTGCCTGTGAACCCATAGTTGTGCTTGCACTAGCTACTTTGCTTTGGTAGCCAAAGGTATGCCTTTTCAACAATAAAGAGGATTCCTATGCGTTTGTTCACAAAGGAACCTGCGGCAAAACAGCTGAAGGTTATCATCATCGGTGCAGGAGAAGTTGGCTTCCACATTGCACAGAGATTGCTTCGCGAAAATAAGCAGGTTACCATTATTGATCAATGTGCCAACGCCTTAAAGCGCGTGGCTGAATCATTGGACGTACAAATTGTTCAAGGTTCTGGCTCAAGCCCAGTACACCTGCAAACAGCTGGTGTGGCCGAGGCAGATATTGTGCTTGCCGTAACTGACAGCGATGAAATCAACATCATTGCATGCCTCTTCGCCAATTTGATTTCGCCAAAGTCAACCAAGCTCGCCCGCATCCGCAGTGAAGAATACTCCATGTATCGCGATGCGCTTGCCAGTGATTTTCTTAATATCAGTATGCTCATCAATCCAGAGGTGGAAGTGGTCAAAAATATTGACCGCATGTTATCCATGCCTGGAGCTGTTGACTATAGCGAATTTGCAGGCGGTCGCATTCGTATGGTGGGCATGCGCATTGGAGACACAGGGCCTCTTGTGGGCATTGGTCTGAAGGATTTTCGCAGTGTGGTGCCAGAGGGTGATGTTATCATTGCGGCGATTGTACGTGGTGATGAGCTTATTATCCCAACAGGTACGGACGAAATTATCGCTGATGACGTGGTCTATTTTGTATGCACGGAGCAAAGCCTTAGTCACGTGCGTAAGGCAGTCAACGCTCAAGCGGAACCAGTGGCAAGTGCGCTCATCATTGGCGGTGGTAATATCGGTTTGCGACTTGCCAAACTGTTTGAGGAAAAGGGATACCACACTAAGATTATCGACAAAGATCAAACACGATGTGACCTTTTAGCCGAAAAGCTCAACACGACTCTTGTTCTGCGGGGCGATGGTACAGACTACGATTTGCTTCAGGAAGAGAATATTGGAGCAATGGATGTTGTGGTGAGCCTTACAGCTGACGAAGAGACTAATATTTTGTGCTCATTGCTTGCAAAAAATATGGGTGTGCATAAGACCGTGGCGCGTATCAATAAGGTTGCGTACCAACCGTTAATCCGTGCCATAGGCATTGACCACTCTGTCAGTCCAAGATTATCCGCTGTGAACAGTATTCTGCATAATATCCGCAAGGGTAAAGTTTTATCGTCCGTGGCTATTCGTGGCGAAGCTGCTGAGGTCATGGAAGCTTTGGCAGAAGAACAGTCTGGCGTTGTGGGCACTCCATTATACAAACTTGGTTTCCCAAAGGGTGCCTTGGTTTTAGCTATTGTGCGCGGCGACGACGTTGTCATTGCTCGTGGTAGCACTATTATTGAGCCTATGGACAAAATTCTCATCTTGTCCACAAGTCAAGCTGTTTCCGATGTGGAACAAGTTCTCATGGTAAAACTCAAGGCGTACTAATGCGAATTCCTTACACACTCTACGTCATTGGCGCGCTGTTATGCTCTGTGGGCCTGACCATGTTGTTGCCGGTTGCGGTATCAATATATTATGGCGATTCTGGGCTCATGCCTTTAGTCTATTCCATGCTGATTATTGTGGGCGTGGGAGTAGGGCTTTTTTGTGCTTTTAGGGAGCGCACCAAAACTCTCTTGAACCATAAGGGTGGCATGCTCATCGTGGCTTTGGCGTGGCTTGCAGTGTGCATGACTGGGGCATTACCATATTATATAGGTGGTTATGCATCCTTTACCGATGCATGCTTTGAATCTGTATCGGGTTTCACCACCACAGGTTCCACCATTTTTTCTGACATCGAAATATTGCCTCACGGCATTCTCATGTGGCGAAGTCTCACGCACTGGCTTGGTGGCATGGGCATTATTGTTTTGTCACTGGCCATTTTACCTTTTCTTGGGGTTGGTGGCATGCAGTTGTACAAAGCAGAAGTACCTGGACCAACGCCAGACAAATTGACGCCGCGCATCAAAGACACAGCCATGACTTTATGGAAGGTATATCTTCTCTTTACGGTTGTGCAAATTATCCTACTATGTCTTGGTGGCATGCCTTTATTTGACTCGGTTTGCCATACTTTTGGCACCATGGCTACAGGCGGATTTTCAACAAAAAATGCGTCCATTGGATACTATGAAAGTGAGTATATTCAATGGATTATCATCCTCTTCATGTTTATAGCAGGGGTCAATTTTACTCTGCATTTTAGGCTCTTTATGGGCGATGTAAAAGCCTTTTGGCGCGATGAGGAATTTCGTTTTTATGCCCTTGTGACAGCTTCTTGCACAGGTGTTATTGCCTTTGCTATTTATGGAGTAAACTACGATGGCCTTGGTGACACCATCCGCCACGCAGCTTTTCAGGTCATCTCCATTTGCACCACAACAGGTTTTGCTACGGCAAATTATGAGCTCTGGTCCCCTGTGACGCAAGCGGTCTTGCTCTTTCTTATGTTTGTGGGCGGCTGTGCTGGATCCACGGCAGGCAGTATAAAATGCATGCGTGCCTTGCTCTTGATGAAACAAGCGTGGCATGAGTTGTTCAGTCTTATCCATCCGCGTTCTGTTTCTCATGTTAAATTCGGCAAAACCATTGTGCGCGCTGAGGTCTTTTCTGGCATCCTTGGTTTTGTTATTCTCTATCTTGGTCTTTATGTCTTATCGTCCGTCATGGTTGCGGCCACTGGTGTAGACGTTTTGACAGCCTTCACAGCAGCTGCGGCATGTATTGGTAATATCGGTCCAGGACTTGGTACCGTTGGCCCTGCTGAAAACTTTGGGCATTTACCTGAAGTGGCGAAATGGATTTTGTCGTGGTGCATGCTGCTAGGCCGATTGGAAATCTATACTGTATTCATCCTCTTTATTCCGGAGTTCTGGAGGAAGTAGCGCAGATAGTTAGCTATGAGACAAGAGGAGGGGGAAACTGTTACGTTTCCCCCTCCCTTCGTTTTAGATATCTAATCTCTGAAATATAAGTCGCGTGTATACACTTTATCCATGACATCAGCGATATTTTCATCATAGCGATTGGCAACGATGACGTCAGAAATACGCTTAAATTCATCAATATCGCGAATGACACGGCTTTTAAAGAAGTCGTCCTCTTGCAACGCTGGTTCATAGACCACGACTTCAATGCCTTTTGCTTTAATTCGCTTCATGACACCTTGAATGGAAGATTGACGGAAATTATCCGAGCCAGCTTTCATTGTCAGTCGATAAACACCAACAATTTTAGGATGATGCGCAATAATTTGATCTGCAATGAAATCTTTACGCGTGCGGTTTGCGCTTACAATGGCACCGATAATATTTTGTGGAACATCACTATAATTGGCCAAAAGTTGTTTAGTGTCCTTGGGCAGACAGTAGCCACCATAACCAAAGGACGGATTATTATAGTGACCACCAATACGCGGATCAAGGCTGACACCTTCAATAATAGATTTGGCGTCAAGACCTCGTGTAGCGGCATAGGAGTCAAGTTCATTGAAGAATGAGACGCGAAGAGCCAAATAGGTATTGGCGAAGAGTTTGACGGCCTCAGCTTCTGTGGTATCCATGTAGCAGATATCAATGTCTTTTTTGATAGCGCCTTGTGCTAGGAGACCAGCAAACGTGTGCGCAGCCTTTTGCAAGCGAGCATTGTTGCGTGGTGCACCCACAATGATACGTGATGGATATAGATTATCGTAAAGAGCTAGTCCCTCGCGTAAAAATTCTGGGCTGAAAAGAATATTGTCGCACGAGAATTTTTCACGTACAGATTGCGTGTAACCTACTGGAACTGTAGACTTAATGACGATAATAGCATCAGGATTAACTGCGATAACTTTTTCAATCACTGCTTCAACAGAGCCAGTGTCAAAATAGTTTTTGTTGGGATCGTAATTAGTGGGCGTTGAAACGATAACAAAATCTGCATTGCTATAGGCTACCTCAGCATCTAAGGTTGCAGTCAAGTTAAGGGACTTTGTGGCAAGATACTCTTCAATTTCTTTGTCGATAATTGGAGATTGCTTGCGGTTTACCATGGCAACTTTTTCTGCAATAACGTCAACGGCAACGACTTCACAATGTTGGGCCAAAAGAATAGCATTAGAAAGGCCAACATATCCGGTGCCAGCAACAGCGATTTTCATGAGATGTATTTCCTTTATGTGAGTATGATATGGTATACTACTGAATATATTATGTTTTTATTATCTTTATGAAAGAGTATATTCTATGAGCAAGCTAAGGTAAAGTGCTTATAAGCCCTATACTTTCAGGCGCGTCCAAGGTACTATCTGCGTATTAGAATTGATATTCAAATTATAGTAAATAGGCGTTTGGTTGGGGATAGTTTATTGTGGTACGCATAGAACACATGTGACCCTGTTGATACGCTCGTCGTATGCAACAAATAATGAGTATATGATTATAAAGGATACATAATGCGCATTGTACTTACAGGTGGAGCAGGGTATATTGGTAGTCACACAGCATTGATGCTTTTGGAACAAGGGCACGATGTGATTATTATTGACAATCTATCAAATAGTAAAGTTTTAGTATTAGATCGAATAGAAAGCCTTTGTGGCAAGCGTCCAACATTTTATGAAGCAGATGTTTGCGACAAAAATGCACTGCATACAATTTTTGCGAAAGAAAGTAGCACGTCATCAGTTGATGCTGTAATTCATTTTGCAGGATATAAAGCTGTTGGTGAGTCTGTAGCAAAGCCATTAGCATATTATCAGAATAATCTTATAAGTACTCTCGCACTCGTTGAGGTGATGGCGCAATACCATTGTAAAAATATTGTATTCAGCTCATCAGCAACTGTATATGGTACACCTAGTACTGTACCCATTGTAGAGTCTATGCCTACAGGAATTGTGACCAATCCATATGGGCGTACAAAGCTTATGATTGAGGAAATGCTTACAGACATACAAAAAACGGATCCATCATGGAATGTGACTTTATTACGTTATTTTAATCCTGTTGGGGCCCATCCATCGGGTCTCATGGGTGAGGATCCTCTTGGTATTCCAAATAATTTGGTGCCTTACATCGCTCAAGTTGCTGTGGGAAAATTACCGCAATTGATGGTTTTTGGTGGCGACTATGATACGCCAGATGGAACAGGTGTGCGTGACTTTATTCATGTCATGGATTTGGCAGCTGGGCACCTTGCAGCCATTGAAAAACTATCTGGAAAAACAGGCCTTTACATTTATAATTTAGGCACTGGAAAAGGGTATAGCGTTCTTGATGCGCACGCTGCCTTTGAAAGGGCTTGTGGTCATGGTATCCCTTATACTATTGCGCCGCGCCGTGCTGGTGACATTGCTGCCTGCTATGCTGACCCACAAAAAGCCGCAGATGAGCTTGGATGGCAGGCTGTACGCAATCTTGACGACATGATGCGAGATTCGTGGAATTGGCAGCAAAAGAACCCTCAAGGTTACGCTGACTAGCAGTTCTTTTTGAGAGTGGCTTGATATAAATCATTGCTAAATAACAATTTGTGAGGATAAAGTCATAAAATACATGGCTTTATCCTCATTTTTTTGTGTTAAAATATGATATTGACAATGATTTTCAATTGTATTAAGTTGTTTTGAACACGTTGCTATTGCCAAGATGTATACTTCAATAGAAAGAGGGCTTTTATATGTTTCAAGAAATTCAGCTTGCTGAGGACCACAAGTGCACATGTGGTGGAAAGTGTAAAAAAGATCATAACTGCAAATGTGGGGGAAAATGTCGCTCACATGAGAAAGAGCAGAGCGAAAAATAGTCTTTTCACGCTTCAATGCTGTAGATTGCACTTGCTACATACGTTACTACTAGAAAGGACATAGTAATGAAAGAATTCCTTGCTCAATTTCAAGAATATATTCAGTTACAAAACTTAAAAATGACACCACAGAGAACGTGCATTGCAGAAGTTTTTTTACAAAGTAAGGGTCATTTAAGTGTCGAAGAATTGCACGACCGAGTCAAGGCTGTTGATACTTCAATTGGCCAAGCAACAATCTACCGTACGTTAAAGTTATTGTGCGGTGCTGAAATTGCAAAAGAAGTGCACTTTGGCGATACCTTTGCACGTTATGAGCTTTTTGATAATACTAAGCACCACGATCACTTGATATGTGATAAGTGTGGAGATAATGTAGAAGTATTAGATGAGCAAATTGAACTCTTACAAGAAGAGCTTGCCCGCCAACATGGATATACTTTGACATCACACAGAATGTATTTGCATGGCATATGTCCTAAGTGCAGAGAGAAATAACGTTATTTTTCTTGGCAAAAAAATGCGTACAAAGGTTACAACCCTTGTACGCATTTTTTTTGTTTAGCGCTGCTTATACTGTTCAAGCAAAAGCATGGGGATTAGCATGTATATGCCAATGACACATACAAAAGCTGACTGCAAGGCAATGCTTTTGGATTTCTTTCTGCGGCATAGAGACATATACATGATTGCAAGCAGAAAATTGAAGGGTAGGCAGTATGTCAAATAATGAGGACTGTGGCTCATGCGTATGACACCTTTAGTGCTATCTTCAGCCACAAGTGAAATACTGAATGGGAAAAGCATGTCATACATGGTTGACACTGTGCTTACTTCAGTTTTTGACATGCGGTGGATGTAGTTATGCACTTCATGTACTTGCGAGCAATTTTGAGCAAGGTCAAAAGTATCATACACGCGAACGTGAATATCATCAGTATCAGAGTAGGTAACAGTAATATACAGTGGATCCATCAAGACTTTTAAGTCCATCTTGCAAGGATTATACGATGGCGTTGGTAGCGCAGTCAGAGCATAGTCTTGAATATGGAACAGATGCACTGTATTATTCGTATCTAAGACAAGTCCGTAAAGAACTTTGTCTTTTGTTTCTGAAATAAGAATTTTTTGTGGAACTATACCGCTTGGAAATGGCACTTGTTTGACCACAGGCACGTCGTTATAACGTAATATATGGAAGGTCTTTCCCATAACATCAGTGATAAAAATACCAGCATCATAAGGCTTGAACGTAGTAAAATTGCCCCAAACGCCTTGTGATGGGAAGGTAAAACCTTCTTTAACTAAGGCATTTGTGTATAACGCCGTCTTTTCGTTGTCTACTGCATTAAGGTCGCTATCAATCCACTCTAAAGTAGATGCTGTCATGCGGAAGCGGTCCGCTGGCAAGACGAGAGCAACTTGGTCAGGATTAGATTCGAGCATG
This sequence comes from Pseudomonadota bacterium, assembly GCA_044433065.1. GTDB lineage: Bacteria > Desulfobacterota > Desulfovibrionia > Desulfovibrionales > Desulfovibrionaceae > Nitratidesulfovibrio. The sequence goes on along the minus strand of JAWXUA010000004.1, from coordinate 42,121 downwards.
GGGTAGACTGGATTAACATGGCTTTTACCATCGAGGCGTCGTGCTGCCAATTCTAAAACGCGGCGATCCTTCTGTATTTGCACACTGTCAAAGGTTTTATTACCAATGGTCATAGGCAAAAGACCACGCATTTCCATATTTCTAAAGTAGATGAAGGGCAATCTTTCTTCAAATTCAAGACGAGTATAATAGTTGCCATCTTCATCTTTGTAGACAATGTCAGCATGATGGCCTTCAGATTTCTCTTCAGCCTTCATATCTCTATTACGTATTTGTTCAGTATAAATGATTTTTTCATCTGTGGGACTATAAAAAATGTGTGTCTTGGCAATTTCTTTTTCAAAAAGCATATCGTACGCCGTTGGCATTCCCCATGCAAAGAAGAAAATACACAAAACATAAAGGCATAGTACAGAAATTGTTGTTTTCATTATGACCACCTATTCCTGTAGTCGTCGGCAGGCAATGCCATGGTAAGGAACATAAAAGGAATGCACAGTGCAAAATAGATGATGATGCAGCTATAAAATCCAGCGCTACCGTATAGATAGAGTGGGCAGCACATGCCACCAAAAAGGATAAAGCCTAATGCCTTACGTTTTACTTGTGGTTCAAGCAAAACAAAACAGCCTCCAAGGTAGACAAAAAGACCACTTACGAACCATGGTAAAGTGTCTTTAACTGCAGAAAGCGCAACTTCCACTGGGAAATAGTGGTGCATGGCGAAAAATAAGAGGAGTGCATCTAGTGCAAAGAGTAGCGTAAGGAAAAATAGTCCGTAAAATGCATGCGCAAGCACCATTATGGATGAGTCGCACGGTGTATGTAGGGATATTCGTATACGTGCATCACGCATTTCGAGCAAAAATTGCACTGAACAAAAGATCAATGCAGTGATGGGTGGTATCATGGAGATGCCAGTATACGGAACTTGTCCTAAATCCATGACGCGATACCATACAACTTCTGAGTGGTCCAACATGAAAAGTCGTCGGACAGTCAGGAAATTCCAGAATAATACTGCAATATTAAAAAGCGTTAGCAATATAATGCTATGGCGCGTCTTAATGCTTTCTTTATATGCAATAGCTTTGAGGAGGGTAAATAATGGCATTAGTATCTCCCAGTGAAGCCAACAAAGGCATCTTCAATATCCATGGGAATATGCTGTAGTGAACCTGTATTAAGCCCTCTGTCAGCAAGCATTTGAGCTAAGTTATCCTGTTTGGCATAAGTAAACAATTCTACATAATCTTTATGCCATTCTACATTAAGTAGAGTACTAGCATCAAGGGATTGGCAACGTTCTTTTGTGAACTGTTCATTTTGTGTATATGGCAAACGATAACATGAGAATTTATTCATGAAATCATCAAGGGAAGTTGCATATGCAGGCTTATCGCGTCGCATAAAGACAGCTTGGTCTACAAAACGATGCATATCTTGAATTACATGCGATGTTACAATAATAGTATGCTTTCCGTCTTTCAAGTGCTCGCATAGATAGTCAACGAATAAGCGTCTATACCCAGCATCAAGACCCATGGAATAGTCATCTAAAATGAGAAGCTCAGGGTCTTGTGCTAATATAAGACCAAGCACAACTTGCGACCGTTGACCTTCACTCATATGTGCAATGCGGTGACTCTTAGGCAAACCCAATCTATCCACAAGATCATAATAGAGCTCTGGCTTCCATTTAGGATAGAATTGCCTTGTAAATTTTTCTACCTGTTCAATACTAAAGAAATCATAGGCAAGATGTCGTTCGAAGAGCAAACCTACACGCTGGCGAGTTTCTGGACGAATGGCGTATGCTGGATCACCAAAAATTGTGCAAACGCCACTGTTAGGACGCATGAACCCCATAAGAATTTGAATAAGACTGGTCTTACCCACACCATTTTTGCCAAGTAATGCATATACTTGGCCTTTTTCAAAGGTGAGGTTGAGGCCATTATACAGTTCTCTTGAACCGTAATTGTGACGAAGGTCCGTAATCTCGATAGGTTTTTCTTCTTGTGACATACTTCTTCTCCTGCAAAACATTCTATTGACTTTGACAATCTTTTTCAATAAAAAAATAGTCATACAGGAGGATTTTTATGTACCGTTTCTTTATGACTCTCGCAATAAGTGCTGGTATTTCTTTAACAGCATCGCAAGCCATGGCCCATAGTGCTTTACTTAACTGTTTTGACAATGCAGATGGTACATTTACGTGCCAAGGCGGCTATTCTGATGGCTCTTCAGCCACTGGTATTCGCATTGTAGTTATGGATAAATCTGGCACCATGCTTCAAGAAGCGCAGCTGAATGCAGATAGCGAAGTTGTTCTTCCTTATCCTAATGGCGATTTTCGTGTGTTGTTCGATGGTGGTTCCGGTCACTCTGTAGAAATTACTGGTGACGTTATTATGCGATAGTGCTTGTTTGGATTGGGTTCTACCTGATTTATGTAAGCAAAAAAGCCCCATATACTCTTGCGTGTAACAAGAGTATATGGGGCTTTTGTTGTACTATGACTAACTTATTGCTCTGTGTTCTCTGGCTTTACAACAGGAACTTCTTCTGTTTCTGTTGCTTGGGCTTTTGAGCTTTTATTTTTCTTTTGGGTTATATTTTGCCATTGGGCATAGGCATCTTGTATACCGTTACCTATGGTAAGCCATGCATTTTTGATGTCTTCGGCAAAACCAAAGAAAACAATGATAGCAAGACATATGGCCAAAAGAATGACTTCAATAAAAGCCACAACAATACGGAATGCCAATACAATAACAATGATGGCAACTAGGAATAATGCTATGTTACGCCGAATGGAAACAAGGTTCATCTTGTTGTCTCACTGTTAGATGTATAGACAAAGTAAAGACAGAGTTTTTATAATGCTTTTCTGTTGCGCAAAAGGTGCGCGCTCAGACCTGCAAGGAAAATACCGCCTGTGACGACGTGTGCGCTTTTGCTTCCAGTAAAGCTGAGGGCAACAGACGCACCCAATGAGGCTAACATGCTGTAGTTAATAGCTTTACGTGTCACATTTTTCTTCAATACGCTATCCATGCTCTGTGTAATGCATTGGCCTTGCTTCAGCAAGTTTGCACCCATTTCTTGTGCGTTGGCAACGTATTTTGCAGCAGCTTCGTTAATTTTTGTGCTTGTTTCGCCCATGGCGCCAGACTGTAATTCTGGAGACTCAAGCTCTTCAGCACCAAAGAAGCTTTCCATAACAGGCTTTGCCATTTGCAAAAGAGCTTCTGTAGGCAAAACATCCACATCGTATTCCAACAGTAGTGATCCTGTGCGTGGATTGCTTGTCACTGCAAGAACACCGTCAATATTGGAAAGCATGCCTTCAATATTGCTTGTTGTTTCTTGATTTTTCAATGCACTATGGCGAATGCGACATCTTCCGTCATAAAAGCTGCTTATGTAGCGTTTCATTACGCCTCCAATTGTGGAATTACAGAGTTATGATTGTCGTCTTCAAGTACTTTATATGAACGCATTGCATTAAGAGATACGCCAACTGTTGTGACGTTATGGAGCATGGCAGACAAAGCAGGCTGTAAAAGACCCGTCAAGCCACCCAAAAGGAATAAGCTATTCAACGTCATGATGATGCCATAGCCTGTCTTGATGCGCTTGAGGCTACGCTTGCCCATACGCATGGCCACAATGAGCTTCCATAAATCGTCTTCAAGCAGGACAACGTCGGCAACTTCGCGTGCAAGGTCAGCGCCTTCACACAGGCTTACGCCAACATCCGCTGCGGAAAGAGCAGGGGAGTCGTTGATGCCATCGCCCATCATGATAACTGTACGGCCTTCATCGCGCAACTTTTGTACCATGGAGGCTTTGTCCGTAGGTAAAAGCTGAGCATGATATTCAGTGATGCCAAGGGTTTGTGCTACAGCTTTGGCTGTGCGCGCATCGTCCCCTGTAAGCATAATCACACGGTCTATGCCGTTGGCACGTAGTTCTTGCAAGAAGGCATGGCTTTCTGGACGGATGGGGTCTTCGATGGCCACAATACCCACAATTTTTACGTCAACTGCAAGATATAATAGGGAATATCCTTTTTGCGCCAACTCTTCAGCCTTAAGCTCAAGTGCGTCATCGAATGGCACGCCTTCATCATGGTTGACATAGTGGCGGCTACCGAACAGAACGCGCTTGTCCTTGAGGCGCGATGCAACACCATGGGCCACAACGTATTCAACTTCTGTGTGCTCTTCTTGGTGCATGAGGCCGCGTTCTTCTGCCTTGCGCACAACAGCGCGCGCAACAGGGTGCGGGAAATGCTCTTCAAGGCAAGCAGCAAGGCGCAAAACTTCGTCTTCAGAAAAGTCTTCAGAACCAATGACTTGCACGACATGCGGACATGATTTCGTCAACGTACCCGTTTTATCAAGCACAATGGTGTCCGCATCAGCAAGGCCTTCAAGGAAACGCCCGCCCTTAATGAGGACGCCACCATTGGCAGCTTCACGCATGGCACTTAAAATGGCCAAAGGCGTAGCAAGACGCAAGGCACATGAGTAGTCGACCATGAGCACCGAGGCTGTACGCGCAGGGTCACGGGTCACAAGCCAAACGAGGCCTGCCAGCAAGAAGCTGAAAGGAACAGCGGCGTCAGCAAGACGTTCTGCGCGGCCTTGTAAGCTCGCTTTAACACTTTCGGATTGTTCAATATAATCCACAATGCGTTGTAAACGTGTACCTTGGCCAACACTAGAAACTTCTACAACAATTTCACCATCTTCAACAACAGTGCCGGCAAAGACAGAGGAGCCTACAGCGCGTAAAACGCCAAGTGCTTCGCCAGTCATGGAAGCTTGATTGACCGATGCTTCACCTTCGACAATAGTGCCGTCTACAGGAATAGCGAGGCCAGCGCGGACCACAATGTGGTCGCCTTCTTGCACTTGTGATAGTGGAATTTGAACTTCAGTGCCGTCATGCTTGATCCAGACATTGTCCACATTGAGGGCCAAACTGTCGGCAAGGCTAGCGAGAGATTTTTTGCGTGTCCATTCTTCCAAAGCTTCGCCAAGACTGAGAAGCAAGGTCAACGTGCGTACAGTTGGGAAGTCGCGTCGTAAAATGGAGATGCAAATGGCCACAGCATCGAGCACTTCAACGCCAAGCTTACCTCTGAATAACGAGGCAATGCCAGCTTTGATATACGGTAGAGCCGTAATGGTTGTGCCAATGATGCGTGCCCACATGGGGAAAATTGGGTGGATAAAAAAGACTTTGAAGGCACGGATGCCCACGTCTTTAAGACCTTGATCAGCGGACACCTCTTCAGGAATGGCCGGAAAACGATGGGCCACAGAGGCAAGGCGTGCTGCCATGGCTGAGGGCTTTGGCATTTCATTTATAACGCCGAGCACAGCAAAAACACGAGCGAGCGCGTCTGCACAGCTGAAATATATGAGGATACCGCCAGTCAGCTTATTGATACTGACCACGGTAATGTGCTCACCAAGGCCAAGGGCTTCAATGGCGGCAAGGTGGCGTTTTTCTGTGCGGGCACTAAAACCACCAGCGTAGCGCAGGCGAACTCGACCGGGGCTCGCGTGGACAATGCGAAAGTCCATAAAACCATCCTTTTACGTGCAATTGCCTAAGTGGCGCAAAAGATGAGGCAGAAAAAAAGGTAGTGAAGCGGACCAGTTATGCGGCCCGCTTCATATCAATATACGGAAAATAACGTGCTTACGCAACGGTATTTTCAGCAGCTTCTTTGCGTTCTTCAGCTGCTTGGCGAGCTTCAGCAACCATGTCTTCAACATCTTCTTTCACGGTTTCAACTTTAGCAAGCAAAGCATCTTTAATTTCAAGGCCACGGCTCAAGGCGTCAGCTACGAGAGGCTTAATTTTAACGTCACTTTTAGTAACAGCAACTGCACCCAAAGCGCCAAGAGCTACGCCACCAAGGAAAAACAAACCAAATTTTACGTAATCGTTGTCCATAAGGTATCCTTTTAGTGATTTTTTCGAGACATTTTGATTGCAAAATTTGCCAGTGAAGTCTCATGTAGAAGGCTCTAACGCAGAAAGGGTTGACAAGCAACCCCTTCTAGCCATGAGAAACATTTTCAGTGCATAGCTATTATATTGATAGCTATGCACAAAAAAAATAATTTTCTTGAATTACTTCATTTCTTCTGCTTTAACCCAGATAACTGCATCTTGGGAAAGTTCCTTGCCTTGGTGCTCGGTGTCAGGACCTACGCCAAGAGCTGCAAAGCCCCACCAGCCAGCCTTAGGAATGCCGTAGGTGAATACGCCGTTGGCATCAGCAAAAATAGCTTGGGTTACGAGTACGCCATTAGGGTAGTCAACAGAGCTTTCAGCAGGCATGGAGTTGGACTCGAGGTTAGGCATGTGGCTCATGTATTCAACTTCGATTTCAGCAAAAGGTACTGGCTCGCCGTTGGAAAGAACTTGGCCTTGGAATACGTTGCCAGCCCAAAGACCGTATGGCTTTGCAGAAGGAACGATTTCGCATGGCAAACCTACTGGCTCATTCCAGATGGTAGGCACGCCACCAACGTTGGTAACGAGCTTGGTGATTTGCTGCATGTAGCAATCTTCTTCTTTTTCAAGGTAGTAGCCAGGAACCATGACGAAAACGTAGTCGCCCATGGAGCGGATTTCTTTGCGTGGAATGTATGCAGAGAAAGCTGGAGCGGAGGACTCAGGGTTGGTCCAAGTGATTTCTTTGAGCAAAGGCTTGAAATCAATCTTTTGTGGCTCGTTTTCACCGCGCTGATACATGGCGTAAAATTCGTTGATGCCGCCCATGTTCATCATGTGGCCAGCTTCAGCTGGGTGCGTAAATGCAATACGCATGTCCAAGTCTTCAGCCTTTTCCATGGCGATTTCTGGGGTGTACATCATCATGAAGTGTGCTTGGGCAGGTGCGGTCATGGCGAAAGTTGCGGTAAGGCCGAGTGCGGTTGCGATGAGAGCTTTTTTCATGGAATTCTCCGTTTTTATGGTTTTGACTTCTATAGTCATTATCAACTAAATATGAAAAAAATAAAAAGATTTTTTTCATTGCCCATGCTGTCTTAACATAGGCAATGAATATCTTTATGCCTTATTCAACGATGTCAGCACCATCGATGTCGATGGAGTGACCTTCACCAGCGTAGAAGCCAACTTTGTAGTCGCCTTCAGGCTTATCAAAGGTGCATTCGCTGTTAGCGTCGAGGTTCAAGGTCTGCAAAACAGCGCCAGCACCATCGGTGATGGTGATTTTAACGCCAGATGCGGAAGAACCATCAGAGAAACCACCTTGGCACATGACAGTACCGTCGCCATTGTCGTAGCAGTCAAAAAGTGGGCTGTGAGCCTGAGCAAGAGCTGGAACAACCATGGTTGCGGCCAATGCCAATGCGGTAAAACGAGCTTTCATTTTCTATCTCCTTAAAATGGTTATGATTTTTTTCTGGGGAGGGAGGAAATTTTTGGAAAACGTTTCTCCCTTAGCCCAGTCTCAGCTATTCACTAAATTTTCTATCAGGCACAAAGGCCAGACCGATAACTATGGCAAGACACAGACCGTAGAACGTCCACATAGCCTCCGTTCCTGTGAGCCCTAGGTACGTACCACCCGAGAAAACCAGGGTTGCGACAAAGAGGCCAACACACATTTGGAACACAATGGAGAAAAGCATCCACTTGGTGGCACCTGTTTGGGCACGTACCATCATAGCAGCTGGCAAACATGGTGGGTACAGAGCCATGAAGAGCATGAGTGCAAGGGCGTGGAGTGGGGTGAAGCCTGATTCAATGGAGCGCATGGCATCACCAGCACCGCTACCGTCAAAGCCGTAGAGAGCACCAAGAGTTGCGGCACTATTTTCTTTGGCTGCAAGAGCGGAGAGCAGGGCGACATTGATACGCCATGTGAAGCCAGCTGGTGCGGTGAAGCTTTCAAGAGCTTTACCTGCTTGACCAAGGAAGCTGTTTTCAAAGCGTTCTTGACGCAATTCGCGGCGCAAGTTTTTGCGGATGGTATCAACTTTTTTAAGCGCACCAGATAAGGCTTTGCCATCAGGTCCTTTGCGCAAGGCAACAGAAGCGTAGACGGGGAAGTCTTTCAATGCGGTTTCGTTGATGGCCACAGCTTGTTCTTTAGTGACGCCGCGCTTCTTGGCGCGAAGGTCATCTTGGAAACGGATGAGCGGCAAGATATCGGCTTCGGTGAGCTGACCAGCGAGTCCGGAAGCGTCTACCTTAGCCATAAAGGCTTGCTCAGCCGCTTGTTGTTCGGCTGTGTAGTGGTCCATGCGCTCGGTGGAGAGGTTCGGGAAGGTCACAAGAGCAAAGACCACGATGGATACAGCGATAACAACGGTGAGGATTTTTTTAATGAAAACCCAGATGCGCAAGAAGGTTTCGTGCACAACACCGCGGATGGTTGGCAAGTGATATGCTGGTAATTCAATGATGAATGGAGCTGATGGGCGACCGCGCAAAATGGTGAGGCTTAATACTTTTGCCGTGATGAGACCCATGAGCAAGGTGACCGTGCCCATAAAGAACATGGTGCTACCAGCTTCAGCGGCAAAGAAGCCACCGATGAGCAAGAAGTAGAGCGGCACCTTAGCAAGGCAGTTCATCATAGGGACGATCATGATGGTGGTGAAACGTGCCCGTTCGTCAGGAATGGCGCGGGTAGCAATAACACCTGGGATGGCGCAACCGCCAACATAAACACCGCCCAAAATGAGGGGCAGGGTGGATTGACCATGCAGACCATAGGTGCGGAAAATACGGTCAAGCACAAAGGCGATACGGGCTAGGTAACCGCTGTCTTCCAAAATGGCCACAAAGGCGAACATGATAAGGAAGATAGGCAAGTAGTTAAGCACCGCTGTAATACTTTTTACAACCCAGACACCCATGGAGGTGACAAGTGGATCTGTCAAGAAACCTTCGTGGGGTAAGAGTGAGGCGCATATGGCCTCAAAGCTCGCCCAAAATGGCCAGACTTCAGCAGCAAGGATATTGCCGTAGGTAACTGATAAAACGTAGAAAAGGTAGAGAACGCCCACAAGGAAGATGGGGCCAAGAATGCGATGGCAGACCACAGCATCGACACGCTCGCTGAAGGTGGGCTTGGATGCATCAACAGTGATTTTTTTGTTTGCAGCAAGGTGCTTGGCTTCGCCAGCGTCAAGTGCTGCATCAGAAATAGCGCGTGCTTGCTTGTGGTGCGTTGCGGCAATGCTGGCAATGGCTTCTTGCTGCAATTCACTTTCAATGCGGTCGCGCAAAACTTCGGCTGTTTTGATGACACCTTTAGCGGCTTCGCAATGAATGTGCATGGCTTCAATGACAGCAGAGTCATTTTCCAACAACTTCAAAGCTACCCACTGAGCTGGGTAGTCCATGGTGCAACTATGGGCACTGACAACGTCGCTGAGTTCGGTCAAATAGTTGTCGATAGCACCATAAGAATAGTCAAAAGAAATTTGGTCCAAGGTATCCGATGCAAGTTCATCAGCAATGGCTGCGAGCAATTCCTTGTGGCCAATACCTTTAGCAGCTTGCAAGGTGATGACAGGCACACCAAGCTTTTGGGACAAGGTTTCCGTATCTGGATAGAGGCCGCGGCGTTCTGCCACGTCCATCATATTGAGCGCAACAATGACAGGGCGGCCCATTTGCAAGAGTTGCAAAAGGAAATAGAGGCCCTTTTCAAGCGTTGATGCGTCTACAACAGCAACAACGGCGTCAGGGCAATCATTGAGAATAAAATCTCGTGCGGCGCGCTCTTCTGGGGAATAGGAAGTGAAAGCATAGGTGCCTGGCAAGTCCACAAGGGTGATTTTGCTTTGCCCAATGCTGAAGCTACCCGTCAATTTTTCAACGGTAACGCCAGGGTAGTTGGCCACGTGCTGGCGAGCACCAGTGAGCATATTAAAGATAGTGGATTTGCCGCAGTTTGGTTGACCTGCAAGGGCAATGACGCTGTGCTTTGGGACAGACTGGATTGTATTAGACGGCATCTGCACTCACCCGCACAAATTGCGCTTCAGAGCGGCGCAAAGCTACATGATAACGGCCCACACGAATGTGAATAGGGTCGAAGAGAGGGGCACTGCGTACAAAGGTAATCTTTGTACCAGGGCAAAGGCCCATGTCACAAAGACGTTGACCAAGGGAGCCACCAACAGCAACTTCCGTCACTGTGACTGTGCCAGCCTTTTTCATGTCATTTAGCGTCATACTCTCTAACATTATTGAACTCCTCGGGATTGAGAAGCTGTCTTTGCCTTGCCTGTAAAAACAAGGACTTGTGTAGGCAGCATCAAGATTATAAAATTGGAAATATGAAATCAAGTTTGACTGTCATTCTCATTTGATTGGCTGAAGATAATCCCCCCAGTTAATCTCATTTTAGGATGACATAGAGAATACCGTTAAGCTTATGTGCACCTTGTTATGTGACATGCTTCACAAAGGTGGTGAGGTGCTTCATGGCATAATTGACGTACATTGTCAATGCAATTGAAAGCCATTTTCATATTTATCTGTGCTCACTTGATGGCGAGATAGTGAGTACTATATTTTGATAGTGCGCCGCAGGTTTTTTACATCCCCCAGCGACCAAGGCTGAGCTGCTAGACTTTGTGGACCTTGGTCGCTGAGGGGAGTTGGAGGCTCCCTTACAAAAGGCATTTTTGCAAAGGCCTTTCCCATGGGCGGATGTTACGATGATGCCATAAATTTTTTTGGTGAACGCCTTTTTTGGAAGCATGTGGGACGCCTTATTTTTTATACTACAAAGGACAATAGCATAAAAAAAGAGGTCAAGGCGTCCCACATACAGAGGCAGGCAAGGTGAAAATGTGTGTGTTTTATGTGTTCACCGTCGGTAAGAAAACCTTGCCGTAATTGAAATCTATTGTCAAGGATTTTGACAATCATTTTCAATTATTTTTAGATAATTTCTTACCAACCAGCGTGCACAGCGGTTTAGGACTCTATCTTCTTATCATAAAGCCGCGCTGCATTGAGCACCACAAGCACAGAGCCAGCATTGTGCACCAAAGCTCCAGCGGCTGGGCTTAAATAGCCTGTAACCGATAGGATAATGGCACCAAAGTTGATGGCCATGGCTAGGCAGATGTTGAACTTTATGGAGTAGAGGGTGGCATTGGAAAGTTTCTTGATATAGGAAATCTTTGTAATGTCATCGCCCATGATGGCTATGTCTGCGGCATCAATGGCAATGTCACTGCCCATGGTCCCCATGGCAATGCCAACGTGTGCGGTTTTGAGTGCAGGCGCATCATTCACACCGTCACCAACCATGCACACTTGCTCACCTTGTTGCATCATATCGTGTACGGCTTGCACCTTACCTTCTGGCAGGAGCGACGCATAGATAGCGGTGATGCCCACTTTGTTGGCCATGAAGCTGGCACTTTCTTTATTGTCCCCAGTAAGAAGCACAGTTTTATGGATGCCTGTGGCTTTTAAGGATGCAATGGCTTGTGGTGACGACTCTTTCATCTGGTCAGATAAGCCAAGCACAGCAACAATACGCTTTTCAGTAGCGCTTACCATAGCGGCAATGATAATAGCCTTACCTTGCGTACGTAGAGTAAGGATGTAATCATGTACTTCCTTATTGATGGACAACTGTGCATCTTCTTCAATGAGGCGTTCATTACCACAGTATACCATGGCATCTTGTACTTTTGCGGAAACACCTTTACCGATATTCATGCTAAAGTCTTGTATACTCGTATTTTGTATACCATTTTCTCGTGTATACTGCATAAGAGCTTTGGCAAGTGGATGCTCAGAATGGCTTTCTACAGATGCAATGAGTTTAAGGCATGCTTTTGTATCTATATCAAAGGTCTTGATGTCACTCACAATAAGTTTACCATGAGTAATGGTACCTGTCTTGTCAAAAGCAACAGTGGTCACTTTGCCCATTTTTTCTAGCGCTTCACCGGACTTGATGAGCACACCATTCTTTGTTGCTTGCCCAATGGCTGCCATAATAGATGTTGGCGTTGCAAGAGCTAGTGCGCAAGGGCAGAATACAACCAAAACAGTGACAGCACGCACGATGGCAGCGTCAGGATTATCTAAGCCATAGGCCACCACAAGATACGTCACCATGGCAATGGCGCATGCAACTGGTACGAAATAGCCAGCCCAAACGTCTACAATTTTCTGCGTAGGTGCTTTATGTTCCTCAGCTTGTTCTACTAAGGCAATCATTTTTTGCAGTGATGAATTGGCAAAAGACTTTGTTACTTTGATATCGACGGTGCCAAAGCGGTTGATGGTGCCTGTAAAAATGTCGTCACCCACTGTTTTATCAATGGGTAGAGATTCGCCAGTGATGATGCTTTGGTCAACACTGGTATTGCCAACAATGATAATGCCGTCAGCAGGAAAGCTTTCACCTGGTAGAACGCGGATGGTGTCGTGTATTGCAATGTCTTGTGCGTCAACAATACTTTCAGTTTGCATGCCTTGGGCATCTGTAACAATTTTTCTACCTTGGCTAGGGACGAGGGTTAAGAGCTTTTCAATGCCTTTTTTGGCTTTTTCAACGGTGCGCTCTTCAAGCCAGCCACCAAATGCCATGATAAAGGCAATTTCAGCTGCGGCAAAGGCATCGCCGATATAGATGGCAGCGATCATAGCAATGGTAATGAGCAGAGCTGAACTTATGCGCTTTTCGTAGATGATGCGCCAAATGGCAATATAGGCTAGTGGTGTGCCTGAAATAATGATGGATGGCCATGCAAAAAGCATGAGTGTGTCATATGTGCCACCGTTATGATACCATGGTAAAATGTATTCGCCCATAAAGCTTACAAGCAAACACAGACCAGATACCCATAGCATGGGTATAGAGTTCAAAAAAGCATCAAGTTTTTTCAGCATAATATCCTCACTATATGGATTTACAGTGTTTTTGAGAATTGATGGAGAGCAGAAATAAGGTTTTTAATGGTCTCCTCTTCGCGACCATCCTTAATTCCATCTAAAATACAATGGCTCATATGACCTTCAAGAATAATCTGTCCAGTTCTATGCAGAGCTGATTTGACTGCACCAATTTGAATAAGAATAGATTCGCACGGCTTGTCATCATTGACCATTTTTTGGATGCCGCGCACTTGGCCTTCAATTTTCTTGAGTCTTTTATTGATGTCTTCTACATCCATGCATTGCTTCATGAATTTTCCTTTTATATACGTCATACCCGTTGGGGGTATGGCTAGAGTTCCAAAAAAAAACCCTTCACGGTGAACATATGCGGATGTTTCGGAGGCGAGCCGTGAAGGGATTACCAATGGGCGTATGTGATGAATTACTGTAGTATTAGGTAGTTATGATGCTTTAGGATTTGATATAAAACTGGAGGCCCCCTCAAAGGACAAAAGAGGACCTCCAGTCTATGGAAGGTAATTGAGAAATTACCTATACGGCTTTTTGAGCTTAGAATTCGTAGCTGAAGTTGATGCCAACTTTGTAAGCATCTTCAGCGTCGTAGTTTTCGATATCAAGGTTGATGTATGCAAGTTCAACAACCATGCTCAGATTTTCGTAAATCTGGTATTGGGTGTCGAAGTTGATTTCCCAAGCACTGTCGTCCTTGGTGAAGTAGGTGTCGCCGATTTCCAAGCCTTCGGACTCGTTGTCATTGGTGCCCTTGAAGTAGGCAACGTTGAGGCAATGGGTCAAGTCTTCAATAAAGGTGATATCAGCAACACGTGCCATGATACCCCAAGTACCAGCTGGGGAGGATGCGAAGACTGCGCTGTCTGCGCTGCCAACAGCACCGTCAAAGCCGTAGGTGGTTGGAGCAAAAGCACCAGAGATTTCTGGCAACATGCCGTTGTCATCATCGTCATCGCCAGAAGCGTACCAGAATACGAGACCTGGGGTCATCATGTCGAGAGCGTAGTCAGCGGAAACAGCGAGCAACCAACCATCTTGGTCATCGGCAGAGTCGTCGCCATCGAAGGAACCGTAGATTGCGTCAAGGTTGATGGTCAGCGGATCAAAAGCAGTCATGGTGTAGGCGATACCAGCAAAGTATGCATCACCAGCAGTCATTTGGCTTTCGTCGTCGCTGCTATCTTCATATACTGCGTCACCTACAGTTACATACGCAAAGTATGGGGTGATTTCGTGGCCATCAAAGGTGATAGGTGCGGCCAAACCGAACATATCCATTTCGTCGTTGCCGATGTTGGTATTGCCGTCGCTATCAGCAAGGCCACCATCATACAAGCGTGTCCAGAATGCGGTCAAAGCAAATTCATCGGAGAACGCATTGGATACAACTATACCAGCCATGTCGTCGTCAAGAATTGGGGAGCCTGCAACAGCACCTGGCAAAGCGATAGGCTGGATACCCATACGGATTTGCAATTCGGTACCAGGAACGTACCAGTCAATAAAGGATGCCGTCACGCTTACAACCTTGCCGTCTGCGCCAAGAGCTGCGCCACCGTCGTCAGTGTCGCCGCCAACGCCCCAAGAGGTGTCGCCCATTTCAAAAGCGATAACACCGCGGAGGCTTTCAGATGCGATGATGTCAAATTGCAAGCCAAGGCATTGACGTGCCTTGAAGTCGTCGGAAGCACCGTGGCCGTTGCCAAAAGATGCGTCGCTGGATTCAAAGTTGAAATCCCAAGCACCAGAAACTTTTACTTGAGCTGCCTGAGATGGCATGGCAGCGGAAACAACAAGACCAGCAGCCAAGAGTAAAGTAACGATACGTTTCATAAATCCCCCAGAAATGCGTAAAAAGGTTTTTGGACACCATAGTCGATATAGTGCCACTGTAACAGTCCCAAAAACAATCAAACTAAATATGGCGGACAAAGGTGGCGAAACATCTTGAGCCAGCTTGTTGAGGCAGTAGCCAGATTTTGACAGCTAATAATCATGGCATCTCAAACGTTGGAGGCATATAATATACGTTTTGCCTTTGCTTTTTGTCCTTGCTTGGGAACTAATGCGCTTTTTGAAAATGATTGTCAAGTAATTTGAATTTCATTTTCAAAATAATATAAAATTTTGTACTAGGTTCATGGTGACCAATGCTTTAAATGAAAAAATAAATATATGTAAACTATTGTAATTTTATGCTATATTAGGTTTTTATAGTAAAAACATTCTTTGTGTTTTTTTACTATGAAAAATTTGAAAAAGAAGTGAGTGCTCAATTTTTGGCATAGATTGTGGACATTATTTGAAAATGAGAATGCCATTTTTACAATGTAAAGCAGTTTTCAAAAAAGGCTTCACAGAGGCGAATTTTTTCTGAAACAGAACTATCCTAGTAAAAATAAAGACTATTTTTTTAGTTATGAAATATTTTGCAAATTATTTACCTATAACGCTTGACGGTGGTGGGTTCTGGGATTAGTTATGAAACATATTGCAGAACAAAGGAGGAAACGATGAGACCAAGTAAAGCCAGACAAATTCATTGCCGCTTTCAGCACAAACATTTTCGTGCTTATGGCAACGATGCAGCGCAAGACATTATCATCGGTCATGATTTAATGGAGGCTTTGCGCCTCGTGGATGCAGAAGGGGCCTCACAGGATGCGGCCGCGCAATCTATGGATGTTTCAACGGCAACGTTATGCCGTATTTTGGGCCAAGCACGTCAGCATGTAGCGACGGCGCTTTGTAATGGACACAATATTATCATCGAGGGTGGAAACGTGAAGTACGCACAAGAACAAGGTCGACATAGAAACGGTATGGGCAATGGTTGTGGTCATGGCCGTGGTAATGGACAAAATAATGGGCAGGGTAATGGCATGGGACGTGGCCAAGGTATGGGAAATGGTCGTGGCAATGGATGCGGTTGTGCTAGCACAAGTGATGCTGATCAAGTTCACGTTGAAGGTCAAACTGAATGCTGTGGCTTGGGCCGCGGTAACGGTCGTGGACAGGGTAATGGGCAGGGCCACGGGCAAGGTAATGGGCAAGGTCGAGGTCGCGGCATGGGCAACGGTATGGGCCGTGGCAACGGACAGTGTAACGGAAAGGGTATGGGCCGTGCCGCTCAAGCAGACGCTCCAGTGGAAAATGTAGACAATCCTGCTGAAGCAGAAGGCTAGGTGCTACGCCTTCACTTTGGTGAAGATGTGGAGTATATGGACAAAGTGAAGGCGTTTTTTTATAAGGGGGCACTATGATAATGGCGAAATTGGGTATGAGTCTTTTGGGCGCTGCTATGAAAAAAGGCGCTGGCACTGCTGTGACAAGTGGCCTTGCGTCGAGTTTGGGCAAGTCCGCCTTAGGCGCACTGACGGGTTCTACTGGTGGTGGTAAGGGCGGTGGTAAAGGTGGAGGCATGGGCGGCGGTAAAGGCGGAGGCCGTGGCGGTCAGGGTGGCATGTCTGGTAAAGGCGGCCAAGGAGGACAGGGCGGTGGTTCTAGCCGAGGTGGCCAAGGTGGCGGCCAAAAAGGTGGTCAATCCAAAGGCCAGGGCCGTTCATCCCAAAATCAGCAAGATGAATTTTCTCTAGAAGATGCGCTCAATATGCTTTTGGAGCAAAATAGCCCAAAAAATCAGGTACAAGAAGCTCCTAAGCAAAGTGCCAACTTGCGTAAGCTCGCGCAGTCTGCGCAAAATCAAGATGAAGAGCCATATGAAGAACCATATGGAGTACGTGACGTTGTAGCGCAAGAAAGCCCCACAGCGCCAAGCCTTTCTGATGAAGATCAAGTCCAAATATTCCAAGCGGCTATTGATGTTTTACAGGCGCATATTGTGAGCTTTTCCGCTGGCCGTGTGCGTGTCCGTCACCCACAATTACAGCAAAGCCAAGACCACGCAGCTCTGCAAAATGCCCTGCTCCAAGAGGGTCTCAGCGATGTGAGCTTCAAGGCAAGCACAGGATCTGCCCTTATTATATATGATGCCAAGCGTTTCAGCCAAGAAACATTCCTTGTGGCAGCATTGCCCTTGGCCATCTATTTGGTTTGTGGGCGGCTAGCTTAGTCTACCCACGATAGGGCCTATAAGCCCTCAAAAAACATAGAATATTTTGCCTTAAAAGCCCTCGTTATCCTGCGATGTCGCGTTCCAAACTCTTCATCGACTAGGACAACGGGGGCTTTTGTCATTTTTTTCTGAATTATATTTCATTTTTTTCTGACAAAACATGCCCAGCGATTTGTCAGAAAAAGATGAATATGTCGATGCAACGGTATGCCGACGTTCCACAGCCTTTTTTTGCTCACTTTGTATGCTACATTTTCATCGCTAAAATATCTTATAATATTAAGTGGTTACAAAGTTGGCTTTCTGTGTGTATCTTCAAAATAGTCAAATATATCTACTGTTTAATTACTTAAGAATTATGGCCCATTTATTGCTTATACTAAGACTATAAACGCATACGTTGGGTGGCTAGTCTTGAGGCTTGGCTATCCTGACGTAGACAAAGGAGGAAGCAATGCCATTAAGCAAAAAAAGCTTAGGGATTGGCGCAGTGGCTGTACTGGTGCTCGTTTTGGTCTCCACCGCTGGCGTCAAACTCACAGGCACGACGGAATTTTGTTTGTCGTGTCATGAAATGGCTGTACACGCGCAGGAACTCAAGGCTTCGCCTCACGCCAAAGACGCCGATGGCAAGGAAATTGGCTGTTCACAATGCCATATTCCCAACGGCAATCTGGTACGCATGTTAGCTGGCAAGGCCTATCTTGGTACGCGTGACGCATGGGTGCACTTCGTGGATGGCGGCTATGACCTTGACCGCGCACACATGCAAGTTGTGGCACGCCGCTTTACGGACGACGCCAACTGCCGCGCTTGTCACGAAGACTTGAAGCGCAATGCTAAAAATGATGGTCCTATTTCTAAGGAAGGCAATCTCGCTCACCAATCATATCTTGGTGAAAATGGTCAATCGCGTAGCGGCTGTGCTGGCTGCCACCAGAACTTGGCCCACTTGCCTGTCTTTGACCAACGCATTCCTAAGAACGCGAAATTTCTTGAAAAGATGAAGGAGAGCAACCATGAAGAGTAAACCATTAGTTACGGCATTGGCTACCTTTGGGGCGCTCGTCTTGGTTGGTGGCGCTGGCCTTGCCGGTTATTTCGCCTATGTTGACTGGGCTTTTCCAGAAGAGCGTTGCGAAGCCGCTAAGCATCTTGATGCCCCAGCTGCCATGCAAAAGTCTGACCCTAATAGTCCAGATTTTATTGATATGGGCGACTGCTATACCTGCCACATGAAGGCCACTCCAAAAGTTGCCCAAGACTGGTACGAAAGTAAGCACGGCGTTGTTTTGGTTCGTTGTCAAACCTGCCACGGCTTGCCAGATGGCACTGGCTCGCAACCTTTTGCGCGCATCCCAAGCGTTGACGTGTGTATTCGCTGTCACTCCTTAGCTGTGGATACAATGGAAGCTAAGTTCGGTAAGCGTGAAGATTGCTCCACCTGCCACCCGAACCACCAAAGCCCTATGCACGGCAATGCTTATGAGTTCAGACAGGCTACCACCCAAACAACTATCCAGCCAGCGGAATAGGGGGGACATATGAATACCACAAGACGCGATTTCTTACGTGGCCTTGCCATGGCAACGGCCCTTTCTACCATATCTGGCACGGCCAAAGCTTTTGCTAATACCAGTGACCCTAACGATCCTAATAGCCCAGACAAATGGACTAAGGGCGTCTGCCGTTATTGCGGTACTGGCTGTGGCGTTATGATCGGCACCAAAAACGGCAAAGCTGTGGCCATTAAAGGTGACCCAAATAACCATAATGCTGGCTTACTTTGCCTCAAAGGTTCCATGCTCATTCCAGTTCTGAACTGCAAAGAACGTGTGACGCAGCCCCTCGTTCGCCGTCAAAAGGGCGGACCTTTGGAGCCTATTTCTTGGGATGACGCCCTTGACCTCATGGCCAAGCGTTTCCGCTCCGACATCGATACCTACGGCCCAGACTCTGTGGCTTGGTACGGTTCTGGCCAATGCCTCACCGAAGAAACCTATGTGGCCAATAAAATCTTTAAGGGCGGCTTTGGTACCAATAACGTTGACGGTAATCCACGTCTTTGTATGGCGTCTGCTGTTGGTGGCTATACCACAACCTTCGGTAAAGACGAACCTATGGGTACGTACCAAGATATCGATAGCGCATCGTGCTTCTTTATTATTGGGTCCAATACGTCTGAAGCCCACCCAGTCCTTTTCCGCCGCGTCGCACGCCGTAAGCAGTCTGACCCAAGCGTGAAAATCATCGTCGCTGATCCACGCCGCACCAATACCGCGCGTATCGCCGATGAACACGTTGCATTCCGCCCTGGTACAGACATCGCCCTCATGCACAGTATGGCATGGGTCATCATTTATGATGAGCTCGACAATCCACGCTTTTGGAATCGCTACGCTAGCTTCGTTGGTCCTGATGGTCAGCCTACGGACTTTGATGGCTACCGTGAATTCCTCGAAGATTATTCCCCAGATAAAGTTGCCAAAATCTGTGACATTCCTGAAGAGCAGATTTACCGCATTGCGCGCATGTTCGCTGAATCCAACGCCACAACGTCCTTGTGGTGCATGGGTATCAATCAGCGTATCCAAGGGGTTTTCGCTAACAACTGCATCCACAATTTGCACCTCTTAACGGGCCACATTTGCCGCCCAGGTGCAACGCCATTCTCCCTCACTGGTCAGCCTAATGCTTGTGGTGGTGTGCGTGACGGTGGTGCTTTGTCCCACCTTCTGCCTGCAGGCCGCGTGGTTGCCAATGCCAAGCACCGCGAAGAAATGGAAAAATTGTGGGGACTTGCACCCAACACCATCAGCCCAAAACCTGGTCCGCATACCATTGCCATGTTTGAAGCTCTTGGCCGTGGCGATATCCGTTCCATCATCATTTGCGAAACCAACCCAGCCCACACTTTGCCGAACCTGAATAAGGTCGACAAGGCTATGTCGCACCCTGATTCTTTCATCGTGTGCATCGAAGCTTTCCCTGACGCCGAAACCCTCAAATTCGCTGACCTCGTCCTTGCGCCTGCATTCTGGTGCGAGCGTGACGGTGTTTATGGTTGTGGCGAGCGTCGTTACTCCCTCACCGAGCAAGCTGTTGAGCCACCAGCAGGTTGTCGCCCAACAGTCAACACTCTTGTGGAATTTGCCAAGCGTGCTGGTGTTGATCCTAAGCTCGTCAACTTCGCCAATGCCGAAGAGGTGTGGGATGAATGGCGTATGGTATCCAAGGGCACGACCTACGACTTCTCTGGCATGACCCGTGAGCGTCTGCGCGAAGAGTCTGGCATCATTTGGCCATGCCCAGATGAACAGCATCCTGGTACCTACTTGCGCTATGTGCGTGGCCATGACCCACTGGTTCCCCTCAACCATCCTAATCGCATCAGCTTCTATGGTAAGCCAGATGGTAAGGCCGTCATCTTCTGTCGTCCCTATGGTGGTGCAGCCGAAGAGCCAGACACCGAGTACCCACTGTACCTCACGTCCATGCGCGTCATCGACCACTGGCACTCCGCAACCATGACCAGTAAAGTGCCTGAGCTTCTCAAGGCAAACCCTGCTGCTTTCGTGGAAATCAATCCCGAAGATGCAGCAGCCCACGGCATCAGCCATGGTGACAACGTTCTTCTCGAAACGCGCCGCGGCTCCCTCGAACTGCCAGCCCGTGTTTCCGACGTTTGTCGTAAAGGCCTCATTGCTGTGCCGTTCTTTGACCCCAAAAAGCTTGTTAACCGACTCATGAACGATGCTAACGACCCCATCTCTCGTGAGCCTGAGTACAAGATTTGTTCCGTTAGGATGAAAAAGGTTTAAGTTTGATTAGGCTTGGGGGAGGAAACTTTTGGAAAGGTTTCCTCCCTCAGCTTCTCCAAACCAAAAAAATAAGGAGCACCTATGGCCATAGTTGGACTCGTCATAACAGCGGCGCCGAACCAGAAAGATACCTTGCGAATGGCCTTGCAAGCTATGTCTGGCATTGTGGATGTGGCTGATACACAAGATGCTATGCGACTTGCTGTGGTTTTTGAAGCTCCATCACAAGAGGTCAATAGCGAGCTCAAAGTCTTGCAAAAATGGGAATGCGTCCTCGCTGTGGACATAGCATATTTGACCTATGAAGACGACATTGACCAAGGTGGTATTGAATGTCCGCCGTTTGAACCGCGCCAAAAACAAAACTGTTAGGGCAGTCGCGCTTCTCATCATAGTACTTTTAATCAAAGCACTTTTAATCAGAGCACTTTCTATCCTCAAATTTTCCCGAGAACTCCATACGGAGCCATACGTATTTTGCCCAACGACAATTTTCCACAGCCACGTTGAACGTTGTACATTACTTTCCCCCATGCGCCGAAATAAAAGAGGAAATCATGTTCGCACCAGATACGCCTTCTATTTTGCGACCACCATGCGCCGCGCCAGAGAAAGAGTTTTTAGCACGCTGTATCCATTGTGGCCAATGCGCTCAGGTGTGTCCGCATGGGAGTATTGTGATGCGGAGCGGCTTTGAACACCTTGTGGATTACGCACGACATACCCCTGAAATTTTTCCTGAAAGTAAACCTTGCTATTTGTGCATGAAGTGCCCACCTGTCTGCCCATCTGGCGCGTTGACAACAGATATTATGGACCTTGCCCAGCGTGCGGCCATGGCTGAGATTATGCAGGATGAAGAGGGTAGGGCGAGCTCTAAGAGTAATGAAGATAAAGCGAAGGCTGACAGGGTGCTCATGGCTAAGGCCACAGCGGCCGCGAATATTGCCGCCATGTCTGAGGCTAATATGGGCCAAGCGTATATTTTGCAGGATCGTTGCCATAATCATACTGGTGGCATCATGTGCTGGACATGCTATGACCGTTGTCCTTTGCGCGGTAAGGCTATTGTTCTTGCTGGGGGCTTTACGCCAGCGGTGACGGAGGCTTGTGTTGGCTGTGGTATCTGCGAATATGTGTGCCCAGTCATGGCGTCGGGTGCACTGGAAAAAGCGATTTTCGTTGTGCCAAAAGGAGCGCCACAGCCAAGTGGAACCATCGATACCTTGCCACCGCCAGTGCTGAAGCCGACGACACCAGTGAGCCCTAATGTATCGGAAATGGGTAGGCCAGACCATGGGGTACATGGTGCTAGTTTGTATGCTAGAGACTATGATAGTAATGATGATATCATGGTAAATAGCATAGAAAATAGCATGCAAGAGTTCCATAGTATATCTTCAACGATGCAAAAGGCTTAGGAGGTCATATGAAAATTCCAGTGAGCATATTGCGCCTCCGTCCTCTTGTTCAGTTCGCCATTTTCGGCATCATGTGTGCTTTACCATGGATTCATGCATATGGCTGGCCAAGCTTCATGCAGGGCGTCACCGGTACCTTTTATGCCATGCATTTGGGCCCCATTCCCTTTGCAGATCCTTTGGGCGCAGTGCAGGTTTTGCTGGCAGGCGAATTCGCGGCATGGCCTTTGTGGCTTGGTGGATTATTGGCCCTCGCTTTGGCCTTCGTTTTCGGTCGTGTTTTTTGCGCTTGGGTGTGCCCGTATGGCATGCTGTCGGAATGGCTATGGACCTTGCGCGGCATCATTATAAAGAAGCCAGCATCTGAGACTGTTCCACGATATAGCGATGTCAAACGAGCGTGGCTGTGGCGTCTCGTGCTGACAGTTCTTGGCCTTGCCATTACGGGCTTTGGTGCCATTCCGGTCTTGAATAGCATTTCAGCGCCAGCGCTCATTTCTCTTGTGCCGTCCATGGCCACCACAACAACTGGCGCGGCCATCAGTGGCGCTGGGATTACGGCTTCAGGCGTAGCAGGTTCGGGCCTCACATCATCGGGCATTGCTGCGGCTGGTGCGACATCGGTCACGTGGGCTGTTGGAGCTGCGTCTATCATTATGGCGACGCTTGCTTTTCCCATTCTGCTCTTATTTATTGAAGCCATTATTGGCCGACGTTTTTGGTGTGCCTATGCGTGCCCACAAAGTCTTTTGCTTATGGCTGCGTCTTGGGTCGGAGCCAAACTCAGCTCGAAGCTAGGAGCCAAGCTTGATTGGGCTATCCGTGTTCGCTGGGACACCAAAGCCTGTAACTGTGCCGTTACAGCACGTAAAAATGGTGAAAGCTTCATCCCAGCCACAGCACCATGCGTCCAAGTCTGCTCGCTTAATCTTCAGCCACGTCACAAAGATGGACCAGATTTTGCCCAGTGTATTCAATGTGGCGACTGCGTGAAAGCTTGCGCCAAGCACGGTAAAGCTTTGGTGTTGAAATAAATTTATTACATCAGCGGTTCCGCAAATACAAAAGGATGAGTCTTGTGCAATGACTCATCCTTTTTTCATCTTTATTGTGCTTGGCTAAACCATTTTTCTAACGCAAGTCGTTCATCTGCACTCAAGTGCAAACCGAGGCGCGTACGACGCCAGAGGACGCCGTTAGCATCATCGGCCCATTCGTACTTTTGCTGATAGCGCACTTCAGCTTCATAGAGATCTGCGCCAAAGTGCTGACCAAGGTCGGCGAGGGATTTGGCTTGCCCGAGCATGTTGATTACATTGTGGGCGAGAGTCCCGTAATGGCGGCAAAGACGGTGCGCCATGCGGCTTGGCAGCCAAGGGTATTGGCGTGAGAATTGGTAGAGATACTGGTCAAAACCATGTGGCATGTCGCCACCAGGGAAGGGCTTTTTGGAAGTCCAGTGACTTTGCTTAGGCGGATATTGATGGCCGAGCAGAGGCAGCAGTTGGTCTACGATTTTTTCACCAATTTCGCGGCCAGCTGTGATTTTACCACCAAAGACGTTGAGCAAAGGCGCACGTCCTTGAGCATCTTTTTCCACCTTGAAGACGTAGTCGCGTGTGGCTGACGTAGCGTCTTTACCGTCGGAATAGAGCGGACGGATGCCAGCAAAATCCCACACAATATCGTCGGTGGTGATGTGGGTTTTGAAATAATCATTGGTGACTTTACACAGATATTCACGCTCAGCTTGAGAGCAATGAGCATCAGCAGGATCGGCATGATAGTCCACATCTGTGGTGCCAATCATGGTGTAGTCATATTCGTATGGGATGGCGAAAACGATGCGGTTGTCATCGTTCTGCATGATGTAACTATATGGATGGTCAAACATTTTTGGTACAATAATGTGGCTACCAAGGACCATACGCACGCGACCTGTATCACTGGATTCAGCGCGCTCAGTTAAAAATTCATTGCTCCAAGGACCAGTCGTATTGACCATGCTACGGGCCTTGATGGCAGACTTTTCACCTGTGCGTGTATTGAGGATTTCGGCATGCCAAAGACCATCTTCACGTCGTACCTTTTCCACGCGACTACGGGTAAACACAGAAGCGCCACGTTGAGCCGCATCTATGGCATTGTAGAGGCAGAAACGGGTGTCGAGAACACCGAGGTCTGAATATTCAAAGGCCGTTTTAAATTTGTCTGCAAGGGAGCGACCGGCAATGTGCTTGCGCAAGTTGATGCGCTCGGAACCTGCAATTTGACGCAAATGGCTTAAGTGGTCGTAGAGAAACAAGCCGATGCGGATGAGCCACGCAGGGCGCAACCATGGTGCATGCGGCAAGACGATGCGCATGGGCCAAGTGATGTGTGGCGCGGTTGCCAAAATGATTTCGCGTTCAGCGAGGGCCTCGCGGACCAAACGGAACTCATAGTGTTCAAGATAACGGAGGCCACCGTGGACCAGCTTGGACGACGCAGATGACGTGGCCCAGCCAATATCTTGAGCCTCACAAAGTGCAACGGAGAGTCCACGGCCAGCAGCATCGCGAGCCGCGGAAGCACCATTGATGCCACCACCAACAATAAGTACGTCATAAATAGTTTCCATGCCCAAGCACTAAAACTTTCTTTCGTTTCCGTCAAATAAATTTTCACAAACGAAAGAAATAATGTTAGGCGAATGGATATTTACAATGTACATAGCAGTAACAAAGTCTCAAGATGGAAGCTTTATTCGCAGCAATGGAGGCACGATTGGCCTATGTGTGAGGTGGCTAGTCTGTGAGAGCTCCAAGGTCTTGCACGACTAACGTTGGCTGGCGTTCCAAACTTGGCAAATCTTCAAGCTTGGCTTCACCGCTGAGGACGAGAATGAAGTCGATGCCAGCATTTTCTGCAAGTTTTTTATCTGTTGAAAGTCTATCGCCAACCATAACCATGTCTTTTTTATGGTAGTTTTGCATGATTGGTTCGAGGACTGCTGTTTCAGGCTTACCAAAAATATGGCTTGGACGGCGGCCAGTTGCTGTTTCATAGAGGGCCATAAAGCTACCAACATCAGGGATAGGACCTTCTGGCGTTGGGCAGACGAGGTCTGGATGCGTGGCCACAAAAGCAATATCAGGATTTTGCAGAAGCAGGGCTGAACGGGCTAGCTTTTCGTAGGTGAGTTCTGTGTCGTAAGCGAGGACCACAGCTTGGCAGTTTTTTTCGCTTATGATGATTTCTGGCATGTTTTGCTGTAGGCAGCGTATGAAGTCTGCATTGCCAACAGGGTATATGGTGGTGATTTTATGCTTGCGAAGGTGCATAATGAGCGGTGTGATGGGCGATAAAATATGCTTTGCTTCTGCAACAATGCCAAGCTTGTTGAGTTTATGAATATATGTTTCAGGTGACTTGGATGTATTATTGCTTAAAAAGAAAAAATCCAGAGTGCCCCAATGTGTACGAATAAAGTTCACTGTTCTTTCAATGGGTATATCACCTAAATATACAGTGCCATCTAAATCAAATACAAAGCAACGTTTGTTCTTCATCAGCGCAATAGTGTCCACGTTTTTTCCTTTTTCTATGACTACAAAATTTTTTCTATAGTACACGGGCCTTGGTGTACTGTCTAGGCTATATATAATGATAGAGTCGCCAAGTTATGTGTTTTTATTCATCTCACCGTGCGACCACAAATTTTGCAAAGAAAAGTTGTGACCATCCACAAATAAAAGTTTCCTCCCCTCACCCAGCTTGTCATATTCCAGTAATAAGTTTACACTATACGCATGAACAAAAGTGCCCTACGACATAAAGCATTGCAGGAGTTTTTAGCTGAGCGTGGCTTTGCAACTATTGAGGAGTTGGCAAGTCACTTTGCTGTAACACCTCAAACAATCCGCAAAGATATTAACACCTTAGCTTGCGAAGGACTTTTGCAACGTTTTCATGGCGGTGCTGGAGTGCCGCTTGCGTCAAGCAATATTATGTATGATCAACGCAAGTCCATGTTCACGGACGAAAAAGAGCGTATTGCTGGGCTTGTGGCACAGCATATTCCAGAAGGTGCTTCAGTATGCATTAATATTGGTACTACAACAGAAGCTGTTGCGCACGCACTATTACAGCATCAAGGTTTACGTGTAGTAACAAATAGCCTTAATGTTGCATCTATCATGGTTAAAAATCCATCCAGCGAAGTTCTTGTTGCAGGCGGAACTGTGCGCCATAGGGATAATGGCATCGTTGGACCGACTGCAGAGCGTTTTATTCGTGAGTTTCGTGTGGATTATGGCATCATCGGTATTTCTGGTATTGATGAAGATGGAAATTTACTTGACTTTGACTATCGTGAAGTAGCTGTAGCGCGTAGCATTATAGAATGTTCACGCCATGTCTACTTAGTCACAGACAATTCAAAGTTTGGTCGGGCTGCCATGGTTCGAGTGGGCCATCTTTCTGACCTTACAGCACTTTTTTCCAGCGGACCCGTGCTTGAACCGCGTTGGGAGTCTCTGGTTCGTGAAGCTGGCGTCGAGCTTTTTCTAGCGTAAAGCGTTCATGATACAAGATAATTTATGAATGGCATCCTATTTGCTTTTTTGGAAAACGTCTTATGAGAGTAAGACGTTTTTTTATGGCCATAGGAAAAGTCATGTAAATAATGACTATAATTTTAAGTATTTATAGATTGAGCGAGTACTCGCTATATTAACAAATACGTAAACTGAATACTAGGTATAAAATATTTTTCGCATGCAAAAACAAGTACTTGCAAAGAGAATTTATGCGCTATTGAGTGTGTAATGATGAAATAAACCTTTAAAAATTGTATATTTTCTGTTATACGGCAAACGACTTTTATGTGTCGATTGTGTGTTGTCAGTTCGTTTTACCTCTTGGTGGTATTGTTTTATTTCTAAGGAGTTGATTATGTTGAAAAAATTGACATGCCTTATGGCCATGATAGCTGTTTTTGGCTTGGCCACTGTTTCTTTAGCTGATGATTGCGCACACCGCGGTGCCCTTGATGCAGCGTACTGTGATGAAAATCATGACTTGGTAGCAGATGCACCAAAAGATCCTGCTCAATACAAAGACCCAAGCACCTTAGTTTTTACATATACTCCAGTTGAAGACCCAGCTGTTTACCAAGACGCGTTTGCCGAATTCCAAGCATTTTTGGAAGAAAGAACTGGCAAGCGCGTTATTTATTATACTGTTCAATCCAACGCTGCTGAAGTTGAAGCTATGCGTTCCGGCCGCTTGCATATCGCTGGCTTCTCCACTGGCCCAACCTGCTATGCTGTTAACCTTTCTGGCTATGTGCCTATCGCAGTTAAGGGTTACGAAGACGAATTCCAAGGCTACCGTTTGCTGCTCATCACGCACAAAGATAGCGACATCAAGAGCATAGAAGACTTGAAGGGTAAGCGCGTTGCCCATACCTCAGCTTCTTCCAACTCTGGTAACTTGGCTCCTCGTGCCTTGTTCCCAAAGCTTGGCCTCATTCCTGACGAAGACTACACCGTTGTGTACTCCGGCAAGCACGACCAATCCATCTTGGGCGTTGCTTATGGCGACTATGACGCAGCTCCAGTTGCTGGCGACGTATACAAGCGTATGGTGAAGGCTGGTCGTGTAGATGAAAACGATATCCGTATCATCTGGCAGAGCGAGCAGTTCCCAACATCTTCCTTTGGTTACGCTCACGACTTGAACCCTGAGCTTGTGGAAAAAATCGTCAAAGCATTTTACGACTACCGTTTCCCACCAGAAATGCAAAAGACCTTTGGTGGCGCTGACCGTTTCTTCCCTGTAACCTATGAAAAAGATTGGGCTATTATCCGTGACATCGCTGATGCTAACGGTGAACACTTCAATCAAGAAAGCTTTGAGGCTGTGACTAAGAAAGAAGCAGAAGCCAAGGCTAAAAAAGCTGCTAAATAAGTTGATTTAAAGTCTTTTTGCCCTTTAAGTACGTCAGCGTTTGCTGTAAATGAAGCGCATTACTATACGTAAGCGTTCCAATCTTCTTTGAGCACTGAGACTCAAAACGGTTCATGACAAGGTGAGCGTCAATTGGGCGCTCACCCTTCATATATTTCAGCATTTTACAAAGGATAGTCAGGAATGGCTCAAGAACAAGCACAGAGCGCAGCCCTCGTCATCGAGCATGTCCGCAAAGAATATGTGCGCGGCAAGGAAGTCTTAAAGGATATCAACCTTACCATTGACGGCTGTTCAACCACAGCCATCATCGGTCCATCTGGCACGGGTAAGAGTACCTTATTGCGCTGCATCAATCGACTTATTGAGCCAACATCTGGCAGTATCAAGCTTGGCGGCGTGGACCTTTGCACCTTGCGCGGTAAAGAGCTGCGCGCAATGCGTCGCCGTATTGGCATGGTATTTCAGGAGTTTAACCTTGTTGAACGCCTGACTGTTATGGAAAATGTGCTGTGTGGCCGTCTTGGCTATATGTCGTCGTTCAGTGCTTGGCTTCGTAAATTTTCGCAAGAGGATATCAACCGCGCCTATGATCTCATCGACATGGTAGGCTTGTCTGATTTCGCCCAAGCTCGTGCCGATGAATTGTCCGGTGGTCAACGCCAACGTGTCGGCATCGCTCGTGCTGTCATGCAAGAACCAGAAATCCTGCTTGCCGACGAGCCCACATCATCCTTGGACCCTAAGACTTCTGTGGAAATCATGGAACTCCTAGCTGAAGTTGCTTCGCGCAACAATATCCCTGTGCTTGTGAACATCCACGACGTGAACCTTGGCCGCCGCTTCGCTGACCGCGTCATTGGCATGAGTAAGGGTGTTGTGGTCTTCGATGGTAAGCCAGAAGATTTGCAAAATGAGCACCTTAAGCTCATCTATGGTGGCGAGGATTGGTTGCATGACTAGCCAAGCCAAACAGCGACCAGCCCCCTTTAAACCCAATTATTGGGCACGATTGGGCTATGTGCTCATTGTCGTGTACTGTATTTGGGCCATCCAATCGCTAGAAATTTCCTTCGATCGTGTCATCGCAGGTCTTGATAATGCGCAGCGTTTCCTTGCCGCCATGGTTCCTCCAAGTTTTGTACGTTGGAAGCTCATGGTAAGCAACCTTTTGGAAACATTGCAAATAACTATCATTGCCTCAGCATTTGGCGTGCTCATTTCTCTGCCTATTGGCCTCACAGCAGCCCGCAACCTTATGCCAACATGGCTCACATGGTTCAGCCGCGCTATCATCGCTATCTGCCGTTCATTCCACCCAGTCATCTTTGCAATTTTATTTGTAAAAGCTGTTGGATTTGGACCACTTGCAGGCATCCTGACCCTTATCTTCGCATCCATCGGTTTTATCGGCAAGCTCTTTGCCGAGGCCATCGAAGAAATTTCCTTGAAGCCTGTGGAAGCCATGAAAGCCGTTGGTGCGCCATTCATGTCCGTGCTCATTTTTGCCGTGCTGCCCCAAGTGCTCAACCGTTTCATCGGCTTTGCCACCTACCAAACCGACGCCAACTTGCGTAACTCCACCATGATTGGCATCGTTGGTGCTGGCGGCATCGGCGGTACTCTATCTGCCGCATTCCAGCGATATGATTACGATTTTGTGTCCGCCATCCTTATCGCCATCATCGCGCTCGTCATGGTGAGCGAATTCCTTGCCCAGCGAGTAAAGAGGGTATTCCGATGAATGTTGCAGATCGCGAATGGCAACGCTTTACGCCCAAAGAACGTTTTGCGCGTTTCATTGTCTACTTGTGCACAGGCTTACTCTTAGCGTGGTCGTTCCAAAGTGTTCAGATTATTCCTGAATTCTTAGCCGATGCACCAACGCAGATGGCGGACCTCTTTCACCGTATGGTGCCCGTAGACTTCGGCTTCTACTACGATGGCGTGCACACTGTGCTCATCGAAACTTTGCATATAGCCACGCTTGGCACCTTGCTGACCCTCGTTATGGCTCTGCCTATCGGCGTCATGGCCGCAAAGAATGTGTGCAAAGTCCCGTTTTTTAACTGGCTTGCCACGCTTATTCTGGTATCCTCCCGTTCGGTCAACTCCCTCGTCTGGGCCATGCTTTTTGTGGCTATTTTCGGACCAGGGACCCTCGCAGGTGTGATAACCATTTCCGTGCGTTCCATAGGTTTTGTTGGTAAGCTTTTTGGCGAAGCCCTCGAAGAAGCGCATATCGGGCCCGTGGAAGCCATGAAAGCTGCAGGAGCTCCGTGGTTCAGCATTTTTACTAAAGCCTACTGGCCACAAGTCTCACCAGCATTCTGGAGCATCGCCCTGTTCCGCTGGGACATCAATGTTCGTGAGTCCTCCGTCATCGGTCTCGTCGGTGCCGGCGGTATCGGTGTCGCCCTCGACTCCGCGCTCAACCTCTTCCAGTGGACCCGCGTTTCTCTGATTTTGCTCTGCATCTTTGCAGTCGTCATTCTTGCAGAAATTCTGGTTACCCAGATTAGAAAGCATATTATTTAGGTAGCTGGTGGGAGGAAGGAAACTTTTGGAAAAGCTTCCTTCCTCACCCCAGACTCCCCATCCTTCCTTCAAAACTTTTTATTTGCGATGGAAGTATTTCCCTTTGTGTGTCGTTCGCGGCGCATGGAGGGTTTTTTTTATGAGTAAAGAGTTTACTGAGTACAAATTAGTTTTGGGATTGTGCCGGCAGAATATCGTGTTGTGAGGGGATAGTAAAACTAGTATCAGCAAGAACTCACCATCAATATAATAGTTTGGGGAATGGAACCCACCGAACCACGCGCAATCTTAGCATATTGGCAAGTGAAATTTTTTTTAAGCGAGCCATCCTCTTTTTTATTTACTCAATGTGGCTGCGAAAAGTCATCAGGCTATGCCCGACATCCACAAATACAAAGTTTAGGAAGGGCTGGGGGTCTGGGTGATGGGAAGTCCTTTTCAAAGGGGTTCCCTTCAGTTAGTCAATCCATCAATATCCGTATAGGAAATAAGGGATTGGGTGAGGTTCAGTTTTGTGTCGTGGCAATCGAGGATAATGCCATGCAGGTTGGGCATTTTTAGGTGCATGATATTGTTGAGAGGGATGCCTTGGAAATGGCAGAGGAGTGTACGAATAGCTCCGCTATGGGAGATGACAAGAGCAGTGCTGTGGGCTTCCATTGTGTCTGCGATGGACTGGACGGCGCTCAGCATGCGGCCTTGTACGTCGTGGAAGTTTTCGGCCACAGAGTTTCCGTGCGGTGGCCGAAATGTGGCCATGTTGGCGCCGCGCTCTTCATAGAGATCTGGCCATTGCGCTTTTATTTGGGCAAAGGCCATGCCCTCCCAATCACCTAGGAAAATCTCATGGAATTCTGGTACGATGGTGATTTCATCTGGGTGATGTCTGTAGACTGGACCAAAGCTTTCAAGGGCCCGTTGCGAAGGACTACTATAGAGCTTGATGTGGTTTTTGGTTCGTATGGCTTGCTGAACCAATTGGCCAAATGTTTCCGCATGCGCGCTGCCTTCTGGAGATAGGGGCACATGGCTATGGCCTATGGCACGGCTTTTGTGGACCACGGTTTGGGCCACGGTTTGGGCCACGGTTTGGGCCACGGTTTGGGCCAAGGTTTGAGCATGCCGCAGGATGATGATGCGTTCCGTATAGTTGGCATCTAGCATGCTAAGCCCTTCAATTTACGCTGTAAAAGTGGATAGAGTTCTACTTTAGCTTGTGCCTCAAAAGCTTGGCTGAGGGCCAAGGCACGGTCCTTGCGACCCTGAATATCGCGCACAACATCAGGCTGTCCAGCCCATTGCCTGAGTCGTTCGTCATAGCGCTCTTCAATGGGCACAAGCCTGTCGCCACGAATATATTTATCTGCGAGCATGACCAAATGGTTTGGAGTTAAAGCTGTAGGATTTTGGGGGTTTACGTCACGGTGAGCAGCCACAATATGGCCGATTTCAGCAAAACCATGGCGACGAAGAAAATCACCGCCAGCTTGCTCATGTCGTCGCGCACCTTTACAAATATCATGGAGTGTGGCCGCTGCGTGGATGAGGGGTCTGTCGTAGAGTGGCGCCTGCTTCTTCAGGTTTTCATAGGCCATATGATTTTGCTTTTGCAGGCTTTTTTCGTCAGCAAAGTTTTTGTGTACCTCGTCAGCATCGAGCCTAAATTCACTGATAAAGCCCTTTTCTGTGGCGTCAAGATGAACAGCCATAGCCAAAGCTGCACGGGCTACCATGGCGCAATGGGCACGGGTGTGGCTTGGCGTTTCTGCCATGTCCAGCAGAGCGTCGCGCTCCAAAGGCGTGGGAACATGGCGCATGGCATGGCGCGCGGTCACCTGTTTGTAGGCTGCCACCGTATCCATATCAGTGAGAACGCCTTCGTCAGCCACAGGGATTTCGCGCACAGTGTGGCCACTGTCTTCTATGGCCATGAGCAGACTACGTAAACCGCCATGCCCTTCATATGTTAGGGCTTTTTCTATTATATGGCGCGCCAAAATGGGCGGGTGGCCTCGTTCACCTTGGAAAGTTGGGTAGGTGATACTTGCCCTGTGTTCATGAAAATCTTCAGCCAAAAGGGCACATGTGGACGGCCGGATGATGGGAATATCCGCAGGCAAGAGGAGAATTCCGTCGAGCTTATGTGTCGTTTGCCCAGCTAGCAAGGCCGCGAAGCCAGTCTTCATGGACGATAGCATGCCGCGTTCTGGCTGTGCATTGTGGACCGTGAGCAGACCAAGCCGTTGGGCTTCTGCGTTGACGGCTTGAGAATGATAGCCTGTGACCACTACAATAGGGCCAGTAACACCAGCTTGTAAACACTTCATAACATTAGCTAAAATTGTAGAAGAGCCAAGAGGCATGCACGGTTTGCAGTGTCCGTTTTGCGGATCCATATGGGGAGCGAGGCTTTTCCCCATGCGTAATCCTTGGCCAGCGGCGATAATCACTGCGCCAATATTTGCGGATTTGTTGACCTTGGCTGTTGCAAATTCTTTGACGTGCTTTGTCATCTTTTTTCGACAAACAGAATGACCTGAAGTACCTGAAGTGCCCGAAGTACCCGAAGTACCCGAAGTGCAAGACGACACAGAGCATACTTTTGATTGTAACCTATTCATACTACACTACTTTATTAAAATTCAATGCCGCGTGTGGCTTTGATGCCAGCCTTCCACGCATGTTTCTCTTCTTGGATGACGGACACAGTATGGGCGCGTTCGATGAGCCAATCTGGCGCATCACGGCCTGAAAATACGAGGTGTATCTGTCCATCACACGTGGCCTTGTGCCCTTCATTTTCCTCAGACTTTTGCTGGCTACGTTCCTGACGTATAGCCTCAGTCGCGTCAATGAGGGCTTCAATTTCTTCGCGCATGAGCAAACCAGACCGCAAAGCGTATAAGCTTTCATCAAGCACAATAAGGTCAAGATTGGCTAGCTGATGATGCACCCATGCCAATGTTTCCAAGGCCTTAGCGCGATGCTTGGGTCGGTCCTCTTCTTTGCGGAAAAAGCCACAGCCACCAATATGAAACGTTGTGCCAAGGAGTTCTGCCAAGATTTTTTGCTCACCAGCCTGTACATCGCTTTTCATGAATTGGCAAAAGCCCACGCTGAGGCCTTGGCCATAGGCGCGTATGGCTTGGCCCACGCTGGCAGATGTTTTACCTTTGCCATTGCCTGTATAGATGATGATCATGGCTTGTATCCTTATATAGGTCGCTTGTGGGTTGGGGGAGACTCTGGGATTTTGGTCTTAGGGCTCATCCAACAATGAGCATTGTCCCATCCACATCCAGTATCCATGATATCCCATAAGTAAGCCCATGCCAATGACTCACTAAAACACAAAATCTACATATCTGTAGATTTTGTAATGCTCCCAAGCAGCTGGTTGTTTAGTCAATGTTATGGAAATAACAAAAATGCTAAAAACGGCGTAGAATAAGGCATATTCCACATATTTTATCATCATATAGTGCGAAATTGCTTCGTATATTTCCCTTGCCTCAGGGCGAAATCATGGGTATTACCCTCTTTAGGGAAGGAGCACATCTCAAAAGCTACCTAAATGTAGATTTTAAATTTATCAAGCTAACTATCTGTTTTAACAGCTAAAATATCTTATCAACGTACTTGTGCGAGTTCAATACAATCTAAAAGTCAAAAAAGCTACATTTTGGTAGAAAAAAGAGAAGTGCCTGTAAGCTTGCACTGAAGCATCTTTCTTTCATATTTTTTTACTTCCTGTATATTCAGTGCTTTAGCTATAATTTTTTACCAAAAAAAGCATTTTGGCACGCTTCCTGCTATAGAGCAATCATGAGGCGCACGAAAGCACTGCGCAATGGTTGGGGCTATTATTTTTTTATGATTTGGGCATTTCGCCCATAGCGCAGGAGAAAATCTAATGAATGCTGCAGATACCGCTTTTATCATCATTTGTGCGAGCATGGTCATGCTCATGACCCCCGCACTGGCACTTTTCTACGGTGGCTTGGTCCGTTCCAAGAACGTTCTTTCCACACACATGCATAGCTATGCAGCCCTTGGTTTCATTTCCATTCTTTGGGCCTTGGTTGGTTACAGCTTAGCTTTCGGTCCAGACCACGGTGGCATCATCGGCGACTTGACCTACCTCTGCCTTTCCGGTGTTGGCGCAGAAGCTGCCCCAGCATGTGACAATTTGCCTCACACTGTATTCATCGCTTTCCAGTGCATGTTTGCAGTTTTGACCGTAGCTCTTGTTTCTGGCTCATACGCAGAACGCATTAGCTTTAAAGGATATTTTCTGTTCTCCGCATTGTGGCTCATCTTTGCATACTGCCCAATGGCCCACTGGGTTTGGGGCGGCGGCTGGATGGCTGAATTGGGCGCAATCGACTTCGCTGGTGGCGCTGTAGTTCACATGGCATCTGCTGCTGGTGCACTCGCTTGTGCTCACGCTCTTGGTGCACGTAAGGGCCTTGGCAAAGTTTCCATGGCTCCACACAACTTGACCTTGACTCTTCTTGGCGGCGGCATGCTTTGGTTCGGTTGGTTCGGCTTCAACGCTGGTAGTGCTCTTGCTGCTAACGAACTCGCTGGTCACGCTCTTTTGAACACCCACCTTGCATCTGCTGCTGGCGTATGTGGCTGGCTTCTTATTGAATGGGTACGTACTGGTAAGCCAACAACCCTCGGTGCTGTCTCTGGCGCTTTGGCCGGACTTGTGGCAATAACTCCTGGTGCTGGCTTTGTTCCTCTGGTTCCTGGTATGCTCATCGGCTTCGTTGGCGGTCTTGTTTGCTACGGCGGCGTTATCCTCAAGGGTAAGCTTGGTTACGACGATGCTCTCGACGTAGTTGGTGTTCACGGTATCGGTGGTACTTGGGGTGCTTTGGCAACGGGCCTTTTCGCCAGCGCAGCAGTTAACGGTATCGACGGTCTTTTCTACGGTAACCCAGATCTCGCAGTATCCCAAATCATCTCCATCATTGGTACTTGGGTATTTGTTTACATCGTCAGCCGCATCATCCTTGCCATCGTTAAGGCAACTGTGGGCTTGCGTGTAAGTGACGAAGCTGAAACCGCTGGTCTTGACTTGTCCGAACACAACGAACGCGGCTACTCGCTGTAAGTTCCGCACCACGGAGTACATCATGAAGAAGATTGAAGTTATCATCCGCCCACAAGTTTTTGAAGAATTGCGCGACGCTCTTGATAAAGTTGGCGTACACGGCATGAACTACACGGAAATCAAAGGCTTTGGCCGCCAGCGTGGCCACACGGAAACATACCGTGGCACCACCATCCATGTAGACTGCTTGCCTAAATTGCGCGTCGAACTCGTTGTATCTGAAGACATGGTACCTGCTACCATTGATTGCATCGTCGAAACTGCACGCACTGGTAATGTTGGCGACGGTAAGATCTTCGTAACCAACGTTGAAGAAGTTGTACGAATTCGTACAGGCGAACGCGGCGACGCAGCTGTTTAAATTAGCTCTTTTGTCTTCTGGCGCTTGTTAGATTATGGCGGACTCGTTTTTTATTCCGGTTACGTATGTCTCAATACGCTCCCTTTGTAAAAAACTCGCCTTCCTCACCAGAAAGAAAATAGCTCAATAAGCTCTAAATAGTGTTGCCAAACTGGAAGTAAATAAAACCTTTACCCAGACCCCATGTGGCTGAGAACATAGTTCAAGGTACACATTTCATCCACAATCAAAAGCCTTTGAAAGGGATGGGGGTCTGGGGGAAGGGAAAACTTTCTTCAGAAAGTTTTCCCTTCCCCCAGTTTGCCAACAAATAAAATTTCATCACCAAGGCTTTACGCAAGACATGAGACTTGGCGATGCGCTAGGTAGGGTGGATCCTGCGCCCCATCCTACCTAGTTTTGGCGCAGGAACGACGCAGGAAAAACTAGATGTTGACCGCTAAGACGGTCCGGAAATTAAGGAGACGAACAATGGCTGAACAACGCACTATCGCTCTTGCAGCTGCTAACGACGCAACTGCAGTGACCACTTCTCAAACCATGGACCCAGATGCCAGCTTCGGCTGTGACGTATTTGGCTTGCCCGTGATGCGTAAACGTTTGCCAAAGGACGTTTACAAAAAGCTTGCAAAGATCATCAAACTTGGTGAGCGCCTCGACCCTGCCATTGCAGACGTTGTTGCCAATGCAATCAAAGACTGGGCCATGGAGCAGGGCGTAACCCACTACACTCACTGGTTCCAACCAATGACTGGCCTCACTGCTGAAAAGCACGACGCATTCTTGAACCCAGAAGGCGACGGCCACATCATCAATGAATTTTCCGGTAAGATGCTCATCAGCGGCGAACCTGACGCATCTTCCTTCCCATCTGGTGGCATTCGCTCCACCTTTGAAGCTCGTGGTTACACTGCTTGGGACCCATCCGTTCCTGTATTCATCACCCGTGGACCTTTCTCCGCAACCTTGAATATCCCTTGCTTCTTCTACTCCTACTCTGGCGAAGCTCTTGACCGCAAGATTCCTCTTTGCCGCTCCATCTCTGCTTTGTCTCACCAAGCACTTCGTATCCTTCGCCTTTTCGGTAACACCACGGCGACTTTCGTACGTTCCAACGCTGGTGTTGAACAAGAATACTTCCTCGTTGATAAGCGCCTTGCCGCTCTTCGTCCTGACCTTATGTTGACTGGCCGCACCGTTATGGGCGCTGCTTCTCCTAAGGGCCAACAGCTTGAAGACCACTACTTCGGTGCTATTCCAGCTCGTGTATTGTCCTTCATGCAAGACGTTGAAAACAACCTTTTGGCTCTTGGCGTGCCTGTAAAGACCCGTCACAACGAAGTTGCTCCTGGCCAATTCGAACTCGCTCCTGTTTTCGAAGAATCCAATATCTCCGCTGACCACAACATGATGACCATGAACGTTTTGCGCTCCACCGCAGCCGCTCACGGCTTCGTTTGCCTGCTCCACGAAAAGCCATTTGCTGGCGTAAACGGTAGCGGCAAGCACAATAACTGGTCCCTCAGCGACTCCGAAGGCAACAACCTGCTTAACCCAGGTTCCACCCCTTGGGACAACGCTCAATTCCTCGTTTTCCTCGCAGCAGTTCTTCGTGCAGTGCATAAGCACTCCACAGCTCTGCGTCTTGGCACCATCGGCGCTGGCAACGACCACCGTCTTGGCGCTAACGAAGCACCTCCAGCAATCCTTTCCGTGTATGTTGGTGACTTGCTTGCCGAAGTTTTGGAAACCATCATCTCTGGTACCGAAGGCAAAGAGCACGACGCATTCATGGAAATCGGCGTGTCCACCATGCCTCCTCTGCCAATCGACCTTTCCGACCGTAACCGCACAAGCCCATTTGCGTTCACCGGTAACAAGTTCGAATTCCGCGCAGTTGGTTCTTCCCAGTCCGTTGCACCAGTCAACATCGCGCTCAACGCTGCTATGGCTTGCGCCCTTGACGACATCGCAACCGAACTCGAAGCCACCGTTTCCGCTGGCACCGAGCTCAACGACGCTTTGGCCGAATTGCTCCCACGTCTCTTCAAAGAGCATATGCCTATCGTCTTCAACGGCAACGGTTACAGCGCAAGCTGGCCTGTAGAAGCTGCTGAGCGCGGTCTTCCTAACCACAAGGACACCGTTACCGCTCTTGAGCACTACGCTGATCCAGAAGTTATGGCTGTCTTCCTCCGTCACGGTGTTCTCACCGAACGTGAAATGCTCGCTCGCCAATGCGTTCTCCAAGAACACTACGGCAAGCAAGTTTGCATCGAAGGCCAAGTTATGGCTGACATGGTTCGTGCACAGGTTCTGCCTATCGCTCGTGCTGCTCAAGCTGACGCTGCTGACCTCATCATGCAAAGCCGTGCTATCGCTGGCAAGGAAACCGATTCCGAGCGTGCTAACTTCGACGCTATCTCTGGCCATTGCGACGCTCTTTACGCCGCTGTTGCTAAGCTCGAAGCTGCTGTTGCTGCAATCGAAGGCGACGAAAACGCAAGCGAAATGGCTGTTGCTGCTCGTGACCAAATTCTGCCTCTCATGGCTGAATGCCGCGAACACAGCGATGCCCTCGAACGCATGGTTGACGACGAAGCTTGGGCTTTGCCTAAGTACCGCGAACTTCTTTGGGTTCACTAGGATTTGATTTATTAGATAGTTAGCTGTGGGAGGGAAGCCCTTTAAAAAGGGGTATTCCTCCCACAGACGCCATCCTTGCTAAACTTTTTAGTTGTGGATGGAAATATGCTCTTCGTGTGGTTGTTCGTGGCCACATGGAGAGCTTTTTTTGTTGGTGAGAGGGAGATCTATATATGATAAAGAATGTATCCATATGGGAAAGATACACGTCGACTGTTTTACCTGCCTTACTCTTCTTTCATTTCTGCTTTTTTGCTATCTTGTCCTTTGTATATTTGCCTTTTTCTTGCTTGCCTCCTCATCCCCAAATTGCACCCAAGATGAGGCTAAAAAAGATGACTAAAAAAATGCTCTATGGTCATTTTTAAGCGTTGCGAACTAATCACGATTGTACTAAAATGTAAAACACACACTTCAACCCCTTGCAATTTTGTTAAATTGATAGTAGTACCAAAAGAGACCACTAAGCTTTAGCGTTACCTATACCTCCATCAGGAGAGAAAAATATGTGTAGAATTGGAGCAATTAAGAGCCGCGAACCTATCGCGCCATCCATGGCTTTACGTTTGATGTTGGCACAGCAAGAAGGCTACGACAATTCTGGCTTTGCCATGACCATGCAAGACCTTGGCGGCATGTTTGCGCCATTTAAAAATAAGCCTTTATTATCACTAGCTTGTACGCCAGAAGGCCTTGCCCTTGTGGAAGGCTATATGGCTGGTCAAGGCTTCATGCAGGTGGCTCGATGGTTGCCTGAAGCGCATGTCAAAAACCCAAATACGTCTATGCAAGCCATGCCGTGCTACGCTTTCATCAACTATGAATACCCTGAAACGTGGCGTAAGCGGAGCAGCAAGGATCGCGAAGAATTGCTCGTGGATACACGGCTTATCTTGCGTGAAATGCTGACCGCAGCTGATGCTGGCTATGTCTATTCCTTTTGGCCAGACGTTTTGACCATCAAAGAAATTGGCCATCCAGCCGATATCGCAGAATATTTCGGCCTTTGGGAAGATGATGGTAGCCTCGTGGCGCGCAATATTGTGGCCCAATGCCGTCAGAACACCAACTACGACATTGTCCGCTATGCCGCGCACCCCTTCTTCTTGCAGGGCTACACCCTGTGCGCCAACGGCGAAAATACCTTCTTCAGCCGCAACACAGCCTTGCAAAAGGGCTTGCACCGCGCGTACATGGGCTTTGAATCAGACTCGCAGAACTTTCTCTATACATTACACTATGTTGTGCACGAACTCGGCTGGCCGCTCGAATACTATAAGCACGCCATCACGCCGTTGCCGCACGATGAAGTGGACAACCGTCCAGACTCCGTGGCCCTGCGCCTCATGCGCGAATCCATTTCCAACCTCGCCATTGACGGACCTAACGCCATCATTGCGCTGTTGCCTGACGGTCGCCTCATGACATGCTGCGATGCCAAAAAGCTCCGACCTCTTGTGGTTGGCGGCGATGAAAATATGATGGCCGTGACTTCAGAAGTATGTGGACTTAATACCATTATGCCAAACCGCGACACGCGCAAAGATATCTATCCTCATGGCCGTGAAATGGTTGTGGTCAGCGATGATATGGAGGTTTCACGATGGAACCAATAATGATGCAAGATGTGGCGCAAAATGATTTGCGTTGGCGCATTGAACACGACCCAAGTCGCTGTATCATGTGTGGCGCATGCGTTGCCACGTGTACCCTGTCTGCCATCGAAGCTGTGGCTTTGCCGCGTGCTCCAAAAGCCAAGACCGTGACCAAAGGTAGTGGCGCTCTTGACCGCATCACTATTCGCCAAAAGGCAAGTATTCCTAATGCTTGTGTTGGTTGTGGCATGTGTGAACGGGTCTGTCCAGCTGACGCCATTCACCCTGTGCGGAGCCCTGACGATCGCTATAATCTCATGGCTCGTGCCAATGGCCAACCTGTGCGCCGTGGTGGTCGAACCGACCTGCAAGCGGCGAGCACTCTTGACTCCGTGGTTGTAGGCCGCATCAGCCAGATGACCGACCCAGCTCTCGACTCCGAGCGTCACGTCTTTGACGTCCGCGCACCCTTTGGCCAAATGCCTTCTGCACGTCAAGTTCCCCTCCGCGTTGTGGATGGAAAGCTCATGCCTGCAGAGGATATGGCCAATCCCATCACTCAGCGTCCGCCTGTTGAGTGGATGTATCCTTTGCTCTTCGGTGACATGAGCATCGGCGCGCTGTCCCCCCGTGCTTGGGAGGCCCTCGCGCTAGCCACCACCTACCTCAACGAAGAATGCAACATGCCTGTGCGCATGAGCAGCGGTGAAGGCGGCTTGCCTACAGCTCTGCTTGAGTCGGACTACCTTAAATATTTCATCCTACAAATTGCCTCTGGTCACTTCGGTTGGAACCGTATCCTTGCGGCCCTCCCACGCATGAAGACCGACCCAGCTGGCGTGCTCATCAAAATCGGCCAAGGTGCTAAGCCTGGCGACGGTGGTCTGCTTCCAGCTGCCAAAGTTGCCCCGCACATCCAAGCCATTCGTGGTGTTCCGCGTACAACGCTCCACTCGCCACCAAACCACCAAGGTCTTTATTCCATTGAAGAATCTGTGCAAAAGATGCACCTGTCCCTCAATGCGGCCTTTGGTTTCCGTGTGCCTGTTGGCATCAAGTGCGCTGCCTCTGCCACGTCCGTCTCCGTCTACAATAACCTGCTCCGCGACCCATACGGTATCTGCGGTGGTTTCTTCCTCGACGGTATTCAAGGCGGTACCGGCGCGGCCAACGAAGTTTCCCTCGACCACACAGGTCACCCAGTAGTCTCCAAGCTTCGCGACTGCTACCTCGCAGCCACCAACCAGAATCGCCAAGGCGTCATTCCCCTCTGGGTTGGCGGTGGTGTGGGCATGTCTGGCAACGCTGCGGCTGACGCTTTTAAGCTCATCTGTCTCGGTGCCAACGGCGTCTTCATCGGGCGTGTGCTCCTGCAAATCATGGGTTGCGTCGGTAACGAACGTGGCCGCTGCAACACTTGCGCCACCGACCGTTGCCCAGCCGGCATATGCACCCAAGACCCACGGCTCGTCCGTCGTCTCGACGTGGACCGCGCTGCACAATCCGTCGTCGACTACATGCTCGCTTTCGACAAAGAACTTCGTAAGCTCATGGCGCCAGTCGGTAACGGCTCACTGCCAGTCGGTCGCTCCGATGCACTCGTG
Organism: Pseudomonadota bacterium; assembly: GCA_044433065.1. Lineage (GTDB taxonomy): Bacteria > Desulfobacterota > Desulfovibrionia > Desulfovibrionales > Desulfovibrionaceae > Nitratidesulfovibrio. The sequence goes on along the minus strand of JAWXUA010000004.1, from coordinate 23 downwards.
ACAACCTCACGACACGTCGCCGA
>JAWXUA010000003.1:0-57197 GCA_044433065.1 Pseudomonadota bacterium | reverse complement strand
ATCCATACACTTTATGGTACAACTATCCACCACAGGACTGTATATCAAAATACTATCCATACACTTAATGATATAACTATCCACCACAGGACTGTATATCAAAATACTATCCATACACTTTATGATATAACCAGCCATCACAGGACTGTATATCAGAATACTATCCATACACTTAATGATATAACCAGCCATCATCGTACTGTATATCAGAATAATATCCATACATTGAATAGTACAACCATCCATAGCAAAGACTATGTGCTGAGCAAACCATCCGCATTGTTGGTGTTCTTACTTTGGCTGAAAACCATTATGGTACAACTATTACAAAGGGTGATAACGACGCCCTATGAGAATATACCTACGCCTTGTAAGGGTGATATATAGGCCTTATAAGAATATACTACACCTTATGAGGATATATCCACGCCCTATGAGAATATACCTACGCCTTGCAAGGATGATATCTAGGCCTTTTAAAGGAGATAAACACGGCCTTATAAGAATATATCCACGCCTTGTAAGGATGATCAACACGGCCTTTTAGTGGTATATCAACGTCTATTGGTGTGAAAACAGAATATATCTATAAAAGCTTGCGACAACGGCGACAATGGCGACAGCGGTATAACATGCTTACATTGTTTACTATTTTTTTACCTACTTTGCGACAACATTTGCGACTGTCGCAACTTTCACCAATATATCACCATCACAATCACAACCACAACGCACTCCGACCTCAACGAGACCTCCTTCACGTGCGATGCTGGCCTCGCTTGGGACATGGGTGATGTGGACCTAAGCCTCACACAGCTTACGACTTTACCAAATTCTGCAAATAGGCCACATCAAGGATTTCCATGTGCCCACGGTGGATTTTCCCGATGACGCCTTTTTCTCGCAATTCGTGCAGCACTCGGCATACGGTGCTACGGTGGAGGCCAAGCGACATGGCAAGCTCACCTTGGGTGATGCCGCGCTTGCTGGCAGGGTCTGTGGAGTTGGCCGTCGCTTGGAAATTGAGGAGGAATTGGCTCACCATGACTTCAGGGTTGGGCTTGATGGACTCGGCCAAAAGACTCAAAATAGACCCAAGTTTGAGGCCCAAGGTATTGGTCAGGTTAATCATGAGCTGAGGATTTTCTCTAATAAAGTCATGGTCTTCTAAAATCTTGGCAGGGAAATTATAGACCACACATGGCGTCATGGCTTGTTGATAGATGCCATAGCGTTGGCCAACGTAAAGCAAGCCTACTTCCCTGAAGAGACAGCCTTTATTAAGCTCCAAAACAATGAGTTCACGCGAGGAAAAAGTGTGGCAGTACAGGCGGATAGAGCCACTATGAAGATAACAAAAGACGTTCTCCTCACTCTCATAACTCCATATATAATTCTTTGGAACTTCTTGCATACGTGCGAGATGCAAGAAATCACCCCACGGTGCGTTCGCATCGTTGAGCGTAAAAATATCAGTATATTTCTTAAGAATTTTCGGTGCCGTCGGCATGGAGCCCCCTGCGCTTGATGGAAAAATTTCATTATCTCTATACCACACATAATGAAAGGTAAAGTGCCGAAAGAGCAGGAAATACAGCAGCTGTGCACGCAAAAAAGGTGGAGCCCCGTATTGGAACTCCACCTGTAAAAACACGTTAGCAAGTATTGATATACTGCCTTTGTACGCCCTATTGCGCTTCAAGCTCACGAGCATAGGTCAAGTAGTAATTGCGCTTAGGAGCGTTGTACTCCATGGCGGCCATGGCGCGGAGGGCCACAATTTGCGCCTCACGCACGACCTTCGCGTCCACATCTTCTAGGAGAAGCAAGCTTTCCGCAAGAACCAAGGCCCATTGGTATTCGCCGCCTTCCATAGCCTCGTTGAAAGACTCGAGAAGTTTATCACTGCCACCTGCAAGCTGCGCCATCTTCCTCGCATTGCTCGTATGGCTCAAAGGATTGAGGTTCACAGGATTACCGTCAAACCAGCCCATGAGGCCAGAATAAATGGCGCGAGAAGCCCCTTCTATGGTGCCGTAAAATTGGGTCAAGTATGGCTTGTCAGCATAATGGCTAGGCAATTCGATGCTTTGGGCAATAGTGACGGGGTCAAGCCCTTGGTTCATGCCTTGCACTGTGGCGTCAAAGACATATTGGATGGCATCGCTATAGCTTTGCAAAGCCTCCACGCTCTCCTGCTCACCCATGATAGGCGTGGTGTGTCCAGGGACAACAGCTTGGGGCTTGTAGCTTGCCATTTTGGCCACAGACTTGGCCCATACGCGGACATCGCGATAAGGAGTGCCACGGATAGCGTAAAGGTTTGGAAACGCTTGGTAAAAGTTGTCGCCTGTGAAGAGTACTTTTTCCTTAGGCAACCAAATGAAGATGGCATCGTTGGTCTCGCCTGCAGCTGGGATAAGCTCGAGATCAACGCCTGCGATGGTGGTTTTGTAGTCAGCATCGATGCGGATATTGGCAGGAATATAGCCTGTACCACGGTCATGGTCGATGGTTTTAGCAGGCGCAAGGCCACGGTTGGTCTGGTCTTCAAGAGGAAGCTTGCGGCCGAACTGACGGAGGTCACGCTTAGCGGCGATGGTGTCGATGCTGGAATCACTGCCATGGCCACCGCCCATGCCTACGTGACCAATGAGATCAATATCTTTGCCGATGACGGCGTTGGGGATGGCTTCAGCCATGAAAGCCGAGGCGCCACCTGTGTGGTCACCATGGCTGTGGGTGTAGATGATAGCCTTTACAGGTTTGTCGGTGAACTGGCGGAAGGCCTTCATAGCGTTGGCTGCACTTTCTGGGCCCATGAGGGTGTCGATAATGATGACGCCATCGTCGCCCACAATCATGGACGTGTTGGCGCCATGGAAGCCCACGCCCGTATAGACGTTGGGGGCTACTTGTACCACACGCTGGATAAAGTGCTCGTTTTGCTTATCAAGCATGGCCTTGGACGTTTCTGGATCGGTGAGGGTGGAGGCAAGGGCCGCTCCGAGTAATGGCGTAGCGCTCATGGCCACAAGAGTCGCGTTGAAAAGGGCAATGCTTTTCTTCATAGTCTTCTCCTTAACATATACTACTTACAATTTGTTTGTATTTACAATGCTATGCAAATACTCTTTGTTGAAAACTTGGATACATTTACTATTGACGTTGCCTATGACACCTTTGTTGCGGAAATCCTTGAGCACACGGCAAACGGTGCTGCGGTGTATGCCCAAAGTGGCAGCCAAATCACCTTGGGAAATGCCACTTCGCGTGCGTGCATGGGGAGGTATTTCCACAAAATCTAATAAAAATTGACCCACCAAGGCTTCTGGACTTGGCTTGAAGGTCTCCGACAAGAGCTGTAGTGCTGCGCCCATTTTCTCAGCCATGGTGGCCATGGCGTTGCTCACGAGATGTGGATAGCGAGCAATGAAGTCATTGTCGTGTAAGAGATTTGCGGGAAAATTGTAGACGGTACAAGGCTTTAGGGCCTCTTGGTGCACGTCTTGATACACATCATGGCCTTGGCCAGTATAAAAGGCTTCCACTTCACGAAAAAGACAGCTTGGGCCTAATTGCAAAAGAACGCGCTTCTGCGAGGCGAGCGTATGATAGTGCAGATATATGGCTCCGTTGGCTAAAAAGGAAAAGGTCGAAGTCCTGTTATCACCCTTCCACATATGCCCTTTAGGAACGTCCTCTTTCTCGGCTAAATGCAGAACTTCGCGCCACAATTCATTGCTATGTTGCAATATAAGCATCTAAAAACCTCGTGCATGCCATGAAAGGGGGGACAGAAGAACGTCATACAACGTGCGCCCTTCTGGCCCCGTAAACGCCCTATCCTCTCAATTTTTCCACGTACTTAGCGGCACTATTGGCTGCAATGGCACCGTCGGAACATGCGGTAATGACTTGGCGAAGCTTTTTGTGGGTGATGTCGCCAGCACTGAAAATACCTGCCACAGCGGTGGCCATCTCGTCGTTGACTTCGGTACAACCGAACTTGTTGAGGATGCCAAGGTCTGCGGCAAAGGATGCCGTTGGCTCGAGGCCAATATATTCAAAAGCACCGTCACAGGTGATATGACGTTCGGTAGCGTCGTCTTGGGTGGACTTGATGCGCACGCCAGTTAAAGTACTTTCGCCTGTAAATTCAAGCACATCTTGGAATGGGAACACGTCAACATTAGGCATGGCGCGAAGCTTATCGCAAGCCTTTGGATCTGCGGTCAAGTCGAACATGGTCACAACGGTGAGCTTGTTAACGATGCCTGCAAGGTAAATGGACTCTTCAACAGCAGAGTTACCACCACCGATGACTACAACATCTTTGCCACGATATTGCGCACCATCGCAAATGGCACACCAGCTAATGCCCGTACCAGCAAAGGCTTCTTCACCATCAATGCGCAAACGGCGTGGGCGCGTACCTGTTGCAATGATTACTGCAGTACATTCGTAAACTTCGCCATCTTCTTCACAGTGCACAAGCTTGGTAGCACCGTCATTCGCAGGATTATTGGTCACAGAGACAACGGTCTTGTAGTCAAATTCCACGCCAAGCTCTTGGGTGTGCTCAAACATCTTGATAGCCAATTCTGCACCGTTAATAGCCCCAACGCCAGTATAGTTTTCAATCTCGTTGGTGTTCACGATTTGGCCACCAGGTGCGAGCTGGTCAAGCATCAGCGTCTTCATATTAGCGCGCACTGCGTAAATAGCTGCGGTCATACCTGCTGGTCCAGCACCGATGATGATAACGTCGTACATAGTTTTTTCCTTTTATGTAAAATGGTTGGTATATGCTCGGGTGTGTTTGCAAACTCGATTATTTTGCTTTTCTGGCGAGGAAAACACGTTTCTTTGGGAGGGGAGTGTATATAGACATACATGACCCGAGCAAAAAACGTGTTTGACGAAGCCAGAAAGCAAAAGAAGCAGTTTGCAGACATACCCTAGAATAAAAGTATAGCCAGTGGCACACCGATGAAGGAGATGATGCCAAGGATGACCAGTGAATAATACAGCGTATAGGCCGTGGCTTCTCCAGACTTGACCCACTGCTTATTAGCAAAGAGCAAGGCCGCAAAGGGCGAGGCCGCTGGTGTTACAGCTGCAATCATGGTGGTGAAGAAGAAGCAGACCAAGAGTGGCGCGGAATTGAAGTGAAGGGCATTGCACAGGGCAAGCAGAACAGGTGTGAAGACCAAGCCTGAAGCCACAGAGTTACACAGATTGGTGGCCACTATGGCGATGGTGCAAGCGATGATAATCAGCGGCATATAGCCAAGACCTTCAAGCATGTCGCGCAGTGCATATTCCATGAAAAGAGAGACATACGTATCTTTGTGCATGAGTGCGTTACCCATCATGAGGGCTACGGAAATGAGGGTAAAGACGCGCCATGGGAATTTCTTGCCATGGTCCGTGATGTCGGAAATGGGTTTGCCTTTAAAGCTCACAAACGACATGAGAATGCAAAGGATGAGCGTACCTGCAAGGGAATTTTGCTTACAGAACATGGCGAGAGCTGAATTCGCTGGGATGAGACCTGGGAGCAGCATCCATGTGGCGAGGGAGGCAAAGAGCACAATCATGCCCTTCTGGTAGATGTCCATGGGTGGCAAGGGGTTCTTGTTCAAGACTTCGGGATCCACGCTTTTGAGCTTGCTCACGTCAACACGGAAGATGAAGCGCATGGAGATGAGCATGCACACGAGGGATATGGCCGAGATACTAAGACCGAAGACCAGAAAAAGCGCAGGGTTCAAATCCACCGCAAGATCTGGATTGCTGGCCGAAATATTCATGAGGTTGGAAATCAAATAGAAGGAGCCAGCCTTGATGGGGTCTGAGGCGAAGGCAAGTAAAATCATGATGATGGAACCAACCATCATAAGTGTTACGTATTTATCACCTTTCTTATAGCCAGCACTCTCAAAGAGCACATATAAGGTTGACCACATGAGGAACATGGCACCCACCTGCTCCACAAGTCCCACAAGATAGCAGGTGATGAGCACCATGGTTGTGAGCACCCAAGGACGCCCTTTCACTATGGGTAAGGTCATGAGGAAACGCGCTAAGTATGCGGAAATATTGCTATGTACCAAGGCACCACAAAAGACCATGAGAAAGAAAATATACACGGTCATGGGGTTGCCCATGAACTGGGAAAGCACTTGGTTCATGGTACCGTAGTCGCTGAGACCGAGGAGGAAAATACCAAGTAATCCAGGCCAATAGGTGTCTACTGCCGACCAAAGATACACGATGCCAAGGAAGAGCATGAGCACTGTCATGCCAAGAGGCGATATGCAGAGCGTAACCATGCCGTCCACTTCGGTGAAGCCCAAGTCCAGAAGCCGTTGGCTGCTTTCCACGGCCAATGTGGGCGAGGGAACGTATTTGCCAAACAGCATGAGCGAGAGCCCGAAGAGCGTGTGGAAAATAGCCCAAAAGTCAAAGGTCTTGACTCTGTGTGTTTCAATGGTGTGTGCCATGTATCCCCCTGTCATCATGATTACAATGTATTCTGCAATTGCTTTATCAGCCCAAATCCTCATTGCCTTTTGGATGTATACAAGAACGCACCGCGTCTGTTTGTCTTCCAAAAGACAGTTGGTGAGGTTTTTGATATTTTTTGCACAAAGTCAAATGGGGGAGGGGGTACGCATGCGAACACAGAGGAAAGGCTAGTCGCATACAACAAACTACAACAAAATACAATGAGGTCCATATCTTTCTTAATACTACAGGCCTTCATTCGCTTTCTCATGTAATCGTATGCATTATTCATAAAAGATGTTTTTTACTACTGTATTTTCATCATGTAGAATGTCTTTGCAAAGACAATTTGCAAAATCTGACATCTTTTTACAATAAAAAACGGCTTTTCATAACTCATATACAAAGATACAAGTCATAAAAAACCGTTAGCATAGCTAAATTTGCTATTGTTATATTACGCTTTGAGTGCTTCCACTTCTTTCAGAATAGCAGGCTTTTGCTTCAAGCCTTCAAGGCGGCTCACTTCCACGCCATCCTTCATGAACAACATGGTCGGAAAGCCCTTGACGCCGCAACGTTCCTTCAATTCCATATTGGCATCAAAGTCGATGGTGCAAATAGGCAGCTCTGGATCATTCTTGGCGATGTCCTTCAAGACAAATGCAAGCATCTTACATGGGCCGCAGGTCTTGGAGTAAAATTCAACAATCATCGCACCAGACTTGTCCAAGGCATCAAATTCAATGGTATTTACTTCGGTAATCATGATTTTTTCCTTTTGGTTGATTTTTCTGGGGGAGGGCCACAACGTTGCGAACCTTGCGGCGTCGGGACCAACACTGCGTTACCTCTCCCCCCAACTACCCCAATCTACTTAACAATAAATGCTCACGCCAGTCTGATACTTCTTGTCGTCAACGATGAGCTTGATGTCGTACTTGCCAGCGAGACCGAGCTTGCTGATGCTGATTTTCACAGCGCGGTCGTCGTCTTCAAGGTACGCACCAGAGCACATGGCAAGGTGATTTGTGGCCGCGGTGTTGATGTAATAGCCGTGGTTTTCAGCGCCTTCGAGCAAAATCATGACAAGAGAACCGCGCTCATACAGACCGTGGATGACCATCTTGTCCTCTTCTTCGGCGATGCTCAGCTCACGCTCAACAGGCACAAGCTCCATAACTTCCTCAACTTCTGGGATAACGCAGAAGGTTGGGGTCACATCAAGATTGCCCACGAGCTTGCCTTGACCGAAGGCTGCATTGTCACCATCGTGGTATGGGCGAAGCTTTTCAGCGCGGTAGAAATTGCCGTCAACTTCGAGTTCGTAGAGGACCACGCCGTCTTTCTCTTCGATGGTCTTGGAGCAAATGTCGTTGCCTTCAAGCTTGGTGTCGAGGAAAGCACCGAGGCCATCGGACGCATAGCCGTTAACCCAAGCGATGCCACCAGAGTGCACCATGTAATGGCCTTCGTCGTAGTATTCCACGTTGCAGATGTATGGCGAGAAGAACTCTTGGCCACGCTCTTTGCCGTATTGCCAGACCTGCTCGATTTCCATTTTGTCGGTGTCGATGCGGTAGCGCACACCACGGGAGAAATTGTCGCGGTTCTTAATGTAGTTTTCCTTGGATTTGGCGCGATATTGACCATTGTCAAAGCACATGACGTCGCCATTTGGTGTGACGAGGCAAGCATGCTGTTCATACTGCCAATCGAAGTTCGCTACGTCGCCCACAGGCTTGAAGAAGTACTTTTGCATGTCTTCTGGCCAGCCTTCTGGGTCACCAATAATCCAATTTAAGGTATTGGTTTCATAGTCAATATTGACTACAGCATCTTGGTGACGGCCAGACAGCGTCACAGAATTGGTGTCCTTGTCGTACCAAAGAGCATTGTTGTGGAACCAGTCGTGGGCATCTTGTGAACCAGAGCCACCGACGTTTTGTGGGAGGAAATCTTTAAAGTCCCACGTGCGCAGAACGTCGCCAGTTTCGCGGTCGAGGAGCGCCATCATGTCCTCAACGGTGGAGCTGCCTTCGGAGAAATCTTGGGTCAGGACCAGCAGATTGCCGTCTTCCATCTCGAGGTGGTCGTGATGGTAGTTGCCAGGCATGCGGTATTCTTTGTAAATTTTGCCGAGGAGATTAAGCTCAACCATGCCAGTTGCGTTGTACGGCATGCGGCTGAAGCGGTGGGAACCTGTAAGAATATTGCCGTTTTTGAGGCGTTTGATGTCGAACATGGTGTTGACGGTGAGCAGCCAACGGATGTCGCCAGCGTAGTCGTAGGCTGTAGGAAGGTTCTTGCCTGCTGGAGTGAGGAACATGAAGTTATCGCCGAAATAATCCAAGGATGTGGAGATATTACGGCAACGGCAAATGTCTTCTGGGAGGGAGTCAGTGGTAATGGTGAAGGTCTTTTCAAGTCCATTCTCAGGGCCATTTTCGGGGCCATTCTCGGGGCCATTTTCGGGGCCATTTTCAAGCCGCACGGTGACCTTATTGTCGAAAGATTCGTAGAGGCCCACAACAGGGATAGCGTGGCTCGTGCTCGCGGCAAAGTGGTGGACAATGTTCTCGCGTTGGTTGCGCTTACCATGGATGGTCATAGTGACGGCCACAGGCGCTTCCGTGGTGAAGAGGATGAGCGCGGCCAGTGGATTGATGGTGTACGGATTGAGGATGACGTGGGCGTTTTCGAGAGTTGGCTTGTCAGCTTCAAAGGCTGCGAGGAACGCGGCTTCAGCCTTGTTTTGGATGGTGATGAGGTGCTCTTCGTTGGTGTAGGTAATGCTGTGCGCCATGGTAAAACTCCTTATGTGCGTACTATATATATTGATAGTCTGATGCCTGCTTTGGCCATGCATTGTGTGGTCACTGCTGTGGCCGTGGGATGACAATACCTTGCGGCCCAAAAAAAACTGTCTTGCAAAAGACAGCTTGTGAAAAAAAGTGGTTTTTTGGTAAAATGATTGCGTGTCAGCTAGGGTGTGCGCTCTATTGCTGCGGAATCTGGTGTGACTATAGTGAAGTGGCAAGAGAGGAGAAGAGCAAGGCAGAAGAGGAAGGATCCATGGTAGTTTCACCAGTAACCTCGACCTCACCGGCCCAAATGATGCCCAAAAAAAGCATGGTGACGTAGAATTTCTACATCACCATGCTCAAATAATATCTATACGCTTAACTAAGCAACAGAACTATACGTTGACACTGACCATGTCGTATTTGAAATCGTCAATGATGATACTGACTTTATACGTTCCATGGGCGATGCCTTCAAGGCTTACAGGGAATTCCACAGCACGCTCGTCGGCCTCAAGGAAGGTCCCAACGCACATGGCGAGGAATGGACGCTTGGTTGTAGGCACAAAATACGCATAAGTTTCAGGGCCTTCAAGCATAATCATGGCGAGCTGGCCTTTTTCAAAAGAACCCTTCATAACAAGACGGTCCACTTCTTGGGCAAGCTTCATCTTGTACTGTGCAGGAACTTCGCCGCCATGCTCAACTTCTGGGATGGTGTCGAACGCTTCGGTGACGCCAAGGCTGCCGAGCAATTGGCCTGCACCAAAGCTCAAAACATCCTCTGGGCAATACAAGGAGAGCTTTTCGGCGCGGTAGTAGTTTGCAGGCACATGCATTTCGTACACAACCACATCGTCCTTGATTTCCACAGTGATGGAGTCAAACTGAACATCTTTAGCTTCTTCGCCAACGTGACGCACTGGTGGGTAATCGCTACGCTCGCCCTTGTAGGAGCCAATGCCGCCAGAGTGCACCATGTAGTGGCCTTCACCGTAGTATTCAACGTTGCAAATATAGGTTGAGAAGAAGTCAGAACCGCGCTCTTTGCCATATTGCCAGATTTGTTCGATTTCCATCTTCTCTGTGTCAATGCGATAGCGTACGCCACGGGAGAAGTTGTCCTTGGCTGGCACATACTTTTCTTTCACCTTGGCGCGCCAGTGACCGTTGTCAAAGCACATGACATCGCCATCTGGAAGAATGACGGCGGCGTGCTGTTCATATTGCCAGTCAAAATTCGCAAGGTCACCCACAGGCTTGAAGAAATACTTTTCAACCAAATCTTGTGGCCAACCTTCTGGGTCGCCAATAATCCAGTTCAACGTACCAGTGTCATAGTTCACGTTGATAATAATGTCTTGGTGACGGCCTGAGAAGGTCAAAGAATGGGTCTTTTTGTCGTACCACACAGAATTGTTGTGGAACCAGTCGTGCGTATCTTGGGAGCCAGAACCGCCCACATTTTGTGGCAAAATAGTTTGGTAATCCCAACGCTTAAGGATTTCACCCGTATTACGATCCACAAGCACACACATGTCTTCAACAGTGCCGCGTGGTGGGTCTTGGGTCAAGATAAGCAAGTTACCATCTTCCATTTCAAACTGGTCATGGTGATAACCACCAGGCAGACGGAATTCCTTGTAAATCTTACCAATCATGCCCATTTCGAAGATGCCGCTGGTGTGGTATGGCGGCATGAGCAAGCGCTGAGTGCCGATGAGAAGACGGCCATTGGCAACACGCTTGAGGTCGAAGGAAAAGTTTGGCGTAGCATACCAACGAACAGCCCCTTGATAGTCATACGCCGCAGTATTGCCCGTGGACGTTGGGGAAAGAAAAACAACTTGATTGCCAAGGTATTCGCTAGTTGTCTTAATGCTTGTAGGCAAGTGCACAGTGGCAGGGGCGCTTTCTGTGACAATGGACAAGGTGGTGCTTTGGCCATTGCTGAGGGTCACAACAACGGTATTGGCGCAATCAGCATACATGCCGTACACAGAAAGATAATGTTCCTTAGCCTTAGGGAAGGTGTAGAATATGTCGCCAGCTTCTTCCTTGCCCTTCACAAGAACGGTAGCCTCAAGCTCTTCATCCGTGGTGAAGTATACAAGTGCGGTGAGCGGTGCAATGATGTATGGGTTGAGCTTTACATAGGGCGCTTCAATGGTGAAGGAACCAGCCTTGATTTCAGCAAGAAAAGCTTGCTCTGCTTCGGTTTGGGCGTCAATAAGGTGTGTAATCTTGTGAAATTCAGTAGACATACTATTCTCCTTGTATACTACGTGTGTGTAATGACTGTTAACCGTAAATCATATTGGCAACGGGGATGCCAATAAGGACATACGTAAGGGTTGTTATGGTAAAAATGCATATTGCGTACTTAACAACGTCGCGCTTATCAATCCATTCTGCGTTGCCGTAAAGGATAGCTGCATATGGTGATGATGCTGGAGTCAGCAAGGCAATGTGCGTAGAGAAGATAACAAGAACAGCAGTTGCTTCAAAAAAAATCCCATTGCTTTCCGCAAAAGCTCCAATAATAGGCATGAGCAAGACACCCATGACGCCATTGTTGGCAAATTGCGTTACTGAACAGCTAATGAGAATTAAAAGTGCCATGAACATGATGGGGCCATGTCCACCAAGAATAGGATCTAAATTTTGCATCATGAAAGGCGTAATGCCCATGCCTTCTGCGGTCATGGCTTTGGAAATGGCCATGGCCATGGCAACGAGAAGGTAAACGTCCCAAACAACATGCTTGCCGGCGGCTTCTTTGAAGTTCATGAGAGGCTTACCGTCCACTTTGAAAAGGCAGAGGCCTGCTACGAAGGCAATGGCCACGCCTAAAGGACCCATTTTACTTAAAAGTCCCATGCCAATGATGGTATTAGGGATAAGCGTTGGAAGCAATACGAGGATGAAGAATCCAGCGAGCACAGCGGCCAAGATTTTTTGGCGTAAATCCATGGGAGGAAGCTTGTCTTTTTCAAAGTGCTCAACGGAAATATTGGCAATTCTTGACACGTCTGGGCGGAGTACAAACTTGATAAACAAGGACACCAAGACAATGCAAAGAGAACAAAGAATAAAGCCAAAAATCATGTATTGCATATAGTTAAGATTAGTATTAGCAACTTTTTCAAAAGATCCTGCAATCATTAATGCAGAGCCTGTGAAAGGCTTGGAAGCTTGGCCTGAAATGGCGCCAAAGAGTGTGCCTATAACCATAATAGCGGTATAGCGATCACCTCGTTTATAGCCAACTTCTTGCAGGAAGCTGTAGAGCACACTCCACATGAGCAGAAGCACAGGCATGATGTTTGCGGCAAGACCACCTAGAAGATATGTTGTGTAGATGAAAACGAAGCTGAACAAAAATGGACGACCGTTTAACATCTTTCTCGTCAAGAACCAACGGGCCATATAGCGCGTGATGCCGGCATCTTGAATAGCGCCAAAAAGCACCATGGAGAAAAAGATGAGCACTGGGACAAGGTCACCAAAGGACATGGCCACAACCTTTGGCATGGGCGCATAGCCAGAAATAGCTAAGGCAATGATGCCCACAAGGCTTGACCAAAGAACACTGCAAAAGCTCCAGAGAAAAATCATCCCAAGGAAGGCCCCAAGGACTTTCATGCCCATAGGTGTGATGGGATCAATGGCTGGTAAGTAGCCAAAACCAAAGGTTATTATCATACCAATCAGCGGGGCAAGATATTGTGAGAATGCTTTTTGTGGCATAGTTTATTCCTATTAGGAGAAGTAAAAAGAAATACAAAAACTGGCTGTAGGCGCAGTGCAAACTGTACATTTTTTGCAAAACACCCACATCGATTGTGCTTATTTTCACTAGCCATTAAGGCCCGTCCATAACTCTCTGTCATATGGAACTCTCTGGCACATGAAAATACAAAACGGTGGCTATGCACTTTTTCCATGCATGGCCACCGTTTTTTTGTTTGCTATTTTTAGCTACTATTTTTTAGATACTCATACAGATGCTATCATCTGCAACATTGCAAAATCAAGGATTTCAACCCTTGAGGCTGTGAATGCGCCAAGTGCACCTTTTGTACGTAAGTGTGCGATAGCACGGCAGAATGTGCTCCGTGGAATGCCAAGGGCAGTGCCCAAATCTGTTTGGGACATTTTGGGATTAAAACATAGTTGCCCATTAGCTTTTTTCACAAGGTGGATTAAATAGCGGCTGATGCGCTCTTCTGGCGTTAGGGTGAGATTGCTTGCACCATTGCGCAAAAGCAGGGCTGATTTATAGGCAACTGAACGTAAAAGACTCATGATAAGATGCGGATATTGTTTGGCAAAATCGTCACCAGCGAGCAATTCTTCACTAAATCGATAAAGGACGCTATTCTCTTGCGCATAAAAAAACGTGCCTGAATCATCTGGTATGCTTTTTCCAAAAAGAATACTTGGAATTTCAGCGCAAAACGACCCGTCTTCAAAAAAGAGGGCTGTTTGGCCATCCCCTGAAGCAAAAAGTCTTTCAAGGCGTACGCAACCACGTTGAATATAGTAAAAACCTTTCTGTGCCTGTGTTGGAATCATGCTTCCCCTGCTCACCTCTATGCGTGTTGCAAGATGCAGAATTTCTTCCCACTCTGTATTTTGATCTTTTATATGTAAACAAATGAGATTATCAGGAACTGAACATTTTGCCATAGGTAATCACCTTTCATTAAAGCAGAATTGCACATGAATTGTCTTGCTCAGTGACTTTTTTGATGTGTATTAGAAGTCATACATTGCTTTCAACTAAACTCCTAAAACTTTATTAAAAACATCTAAAATAGCTTAACTAATTTGCTTCAAAAAAAATGATAGTTTTTTAAAAATCAAGTTGCAAGTAAAAAGAGAAATTTTGCTCAAAAGCAGTCCTTGATCCTGTGCACGGTGCATACGGGCACCATGCTGGGTTTCCCATATTAGAGTGTAGAACACAGTAAGCCAATATAGCTTAGCTGAAATGAGTACAGCCCCGTAAGGTCTCTAACGCCTTATGGGTCTTTGCGTATTTCTTGGTACGAGAACAGTTGAAGGGGCTACGAGAGCATGCCAAACTTCTTCATTTTGCTGCGTAAGGTGTTGGGATTAATGGCTAATAACTCAGCAGCACCGCCATTACCATGGATTTTCCCATGGCTCGCAGCTAAGGCATTGCTGATGGCTTGGCGTTGGGCTTCGTCTAGAGTCAACAAGGCTTGTGTTGGCTGATTTTCTGAGCTTTGTGGGTCTACTTTCGTTGCTTGGGGACTGACTGAAGGCAATTGAGCGCTAGAAAAGTGATGTTTCAAAATACTATGCACGCGTTTATCAATGCATTGTTCAAGGTAATCCTTTTCATTTTCTTTAGTAAGATACCAACCTTCATCTTGTGGTAACATTTGTTCAAGCAATAACGGTCCTTCACCGAATATAGTGATAGCGCGCTTGATGCAATTCTCGAGCTCACGGATATTACCAGGCCAAGAATAGGATAGAAGTCTTTCCAAGCTTTGTGTTGTAATGCGAGCTTGAGCATGGATAGACAATTCTGCATAAGCCCGCTTAGCAAAATAATGTATAAGCTCAGGTAAATCATCCTTACGGTCACGCAATGGTGGTAAGGTGATAGGAAATACATAAAGACGATAATACAAGTCTTCGCGGAATGTGCCTTGTTGCATCATATGTTCAAGGCTTTTATTGGTCGCTGCTATGATACGTACATTGACTTCAATGGGTTTAGTGCCGCCAACACGGGTGATAGTATTGTTTTGCAGAACACGCAAAAGTCGGACTTGCGCTTGTAACGGTAATTCACCAATCTCATCAAGGAAAATCGTACCACCGTGGGCTTGCTCAAATTTGCCAGCGCGAGACGTGACCGCACCCGTAAAAGCCCCCTTCTCGTAGCCAAAAAGCTCACTGTCGATGAGCGATTCAGGGATAGCACCGCAGTTAACCTTCACAAAAGGCTTGTCTTTTCGCATGGATATGGCTTGCACGCTGTCCGCGACAAGCTCTTTACCCGTGCCAGTTTCACCAAGAATAAGCACAGGCAGTTCACTGTCGCGCAACTGTTGTACCATGGCCATGGTATGTTTAAGGCCGCTAGATTCGCCGATAAGGCGCTTTCCTTTCAATAAATTCAAATTACTTTGCAGCGTTTCGACTTGGGCATACAGTTTCTTTTGGAATTCAACAGTACTTTTATGGGTCAGTAAATTAGAAAGTGCTGATGCAAATGGTGCTAACAACAGAGAAAACATGCGTTTATGCTCTTCTGTAAAGCAAGATGCGTGTGTACCCATGAAACATAGATGGCCAATGACTTCATTTTTGTATTGAAGCATGCCCACAAGGTAGCTGCGGTCTTTGTATTCAATAAATGATGCAAGAGCTTTACTGTGCGCTGTGGCTAATTCATCGTCCTTATTGCAGTCACACAGAATAATAGAGTCCATACCTGCATGATACAATCGATGATACGGGATTTTTAATCCAGAAATGGGCACAGTGCTTTCAACAAAGTCAAATCTGCCTGCGCTTACAAGAAAATAAAGCTTCAAAGCCTGCAACGTTGCAGAATATTGATGCAACGATATAGCGTCCACAGGAAAATATTGCTGCAAACAAGCCAAGGTTTCAATCATGGCCTTGTCCATATCAAGGCTTGCGGTCATGCTTTGCACCGCAAGGCCAAGCATGCGTAAATCAGTACTTTGTGACATCATCCTCTCCCAACGCGCTTTTCTGTGAAATAAAACAATATTTCATGAAATACAATACTATTTATGACATATCACAAATAACACACAGAAGCACAGCATAGTTTTCTCGCCTATCTAGCTAAGTATTTGAAATCATAGATAGTATAAAAATGGCACAGCCCTTGCTTATAGCATCGTAGACAAGGAGATTGCCATGCCAAAGCAAGCCATCAATGCATGGGAGCAAGAAATCAAGCAGACCATTTGCCGCCTGAAGGCGCAATATGACTATGCTGAAATTGTATCCTATCTCACTGAAATATTAGATGATCGTCATCAGAATTATATCCTACCCCACGCAGCCCTTGAACGCATGCCACGCGAAATGTGCGCCCGTTTGTATAATGAACGCGGCCTTGCCTATCTGCAACTGGATGCCAGCACAGAGGCTGAAAACAATTTTCGCGCAGCCATTACAGCTGACCCTCACAGCGTCAACGCGCGTTTCAATCTCGCCAATATGGCCTTGTATGCCCAACAATTTGCCGTGGGCGTGACGCTCTTTCATGATGTGCTGAAGCTTGACGCGCACCATGCTGGCGCTTTGCACCATTTGGGGCTTTGCTATGCCATGCAGTCTAAAGCCACAGAAGCATTGTCTTTTTTTGAGCAAGCGGCGGCTATTACACCTCAAAATATGGGGCCGAATTTCTGGGCTGGTGAGACCCTTGTGCATTTGCAGCGTTTTGCCGAAGCCTTGCCGTATTTTGTAAAATCCCTTGCCATCATGCCCGACTATCAAGACGCCTTGCGCGGTGTGGCCATTTGCCAGTTTGAGCTTGAGGACTATGTGGCCTGCGTCGCAACATGTGATGCCTTGTTGGCTCTTGGCCAAGGCGCTGAGTTCATCGCGTGGCAAATGAAGGGTGATGCTTTGTTGGCCATGGGACGTGGCGAAGAGGGGGCGCTTTGCCATGTACATATGCTGAACCTTGATTTTGACGCTCGCTACTACGCTGAAATGCGTTCTAAACAGCTGAAAGAACAAGAAAATCCTGCGGCTGAGCTCTATGCAAAAATTATCACTGAACATATTCCACTGCTCGATGCCGAATTTATTCAACAATATAGTAGCCATGCGGCATAGCCAATGGCTCAGCCTATAACCATAAGGAAAAAAACCATGCAAGAACGCGATGCACTTGATATTATTAACGATCCACAAAACAGAAAGCCCATGGCCGAAGCTTCTTTCAACCTTGACCCTGATGCCAATGAACAAGGCGAAAAGGGCAAGGCATGTCCTGAGTCCGTGCCGCTAAAGGCCACTCCAAAAGAAGGCGTATCCCGCCGTAATTTCTTGAAATTAGGTGGTGCGGCTGCCGCTGTGGCATCACTAGCAGGTTCAGCTGGTGCAGGCTTCAGTATCGGTCGCTCCGACGACGCGTATACAGGCTATGGGCGCACCTATCAGGGCGGCGACATGTTCTTTAATCGTGAACCATTTCGGTGTGATGTGCCAGCCATGATGACGCCTGTGGGCGAAGTCACGCGCCCAAACTGGGTTGAGCAATTGTTCTATCGCCTTGAGGCCTTAGTGGAAATCATGAAAAGCGGTGAGTGGACGCCAGAAATGGGCGTGGAGACCTTGCCTGGTGATGTTGGCGACCATTATCGCGCGCACCCTGGGGACCTTGAAATCATGTTGGAATCCTTACAGCGCAATGTTATCCGCGCCAAAGACTGGCGTGATGTAAAGAATAAAAGGTATGCAATTGCAGGTGCTTATGTTTCAGCGTTGCGCTTTGGCGGTATGGAAAATGCCGACGGAACACAGCGCATTCCAGCCGATCCACACGATGAGTATATGAAAACTGGCGTGCCTGTGCCTCCAGAAGATTGGGATTATCGCGGCATTACGCGTGAAGAGCCACTGGCCTTCAAATCACCTAAGCATGCGTCAACATTGATTAAACGCATGGCACACCAGTTTGGCATGTCTCTTGTGGGCATTGCTAAATTTGATGAGCGTTTCATGTTCAGAAATATCATGCGTGGCATGCCGGATAAGGGTCGCCAATGGGGTGACAAAGTCCCCAACCACTGGAAATCTATCATTGTTTTTGGCGTACCCATGAGCTGGGACGGCACCTACTCAGCCATTGGCTATTCATCCTCATTTGACGCCTACTATCGTTCACGAGCTGCCGCAAGCATGATGGAGCGTTTCATTCGTGAACTGGGTTACCCAGCGCGTGCACAGTTTCCAGGTTCAAATTATGAAATTATGATAACCCCTTACACGCAATTGGCCGGCCTGACGCAATATAGCCGTGCTGGTCTTGCCATGGCGCCTGAAGTGGGGGCTAATTTCCGGCCAGCCGCTGTTGTAACGGATATTGAATTTGAATACGACAAGCCCATTGATGTAAAAATGGCGGAATTCTGTTTAAAATGTAAAATCTGTGCAGAAAACTGTCCATCTGGCGCTATTACTTTTGAAGATAGGCCCACTACTGTAGTTCGAGGCTTTAAGCGTTGGAAGCTCAACGAAGAGAAATGCTATCAAATGTGGGCTAGCGGAACTACACCATTCGGCCTTGGTTGTCGTGTTTGCGTTGGTGTGTGTCCATATTCCAGAAAAAATACATGGATACATACTATATCGCGCGAGCTTGAACCACGTGACCCTACTGGACTTGTGGCCACAGGACTTCTTGCTATGCAGAAGAATTTCTTTAAATACAATGAAGCTGAAGACTATCGTGCTGATTGGGATGGCGGTAAAGAAGCCAATTACCATAACCCACCATGGTGGATGCGTGCTGAGAACTTCTTAGAGGTTGAAAAAACATGGCAATACCACGGTATGGAATAATCTGGCTTCTGTTTAACGTCATTACAACAGTGTATTTTGCATAAATAAAGAGGGTAGTTCTATGTTCCAAGGTTCAACAATACTTGGTTATGTATTCTGGATGGTCATGGGTGCATTGCAAGTGCTTGTCATTATGGGCATTGTAGATCTTTTACGCAGTGCCGGTAAAAAGGTTGTGTGGTGGAAAGTTGGCATACTGTATTTCTCCTTTGCAACTCTATGTGGCACTATCGCTGGTGGCACAACGCTTATGGGTGAATACGAAAGTATTGCAGGTTGGTACTTTATTGGCGTGCTTGGTATCCCTGTTGCCATTGGTATGGCCATTGTAGCACGATTGTTCGTCTTGCAAAAGAAATCTGATTAAGAGCATAAGCCCGTAGTCCAGTATGTAATTACGGTTCTACGGGCCTTATTATAGGTGTAGAAATGAAAAAAATACATATACAACGCATGGCCGCTGTGCTGACATTGCTTTGCTTACTTGCTTCTGGAGTCCTTGGTACAATCCGCTCTGAAGGTGCATTAGTGCAGCAAATCCAAAGTATGTCCAGCGATATAACCAACATCAAACAACAAAGTGAATTTGTATTCACAGCTCATCGCAAGAGTAATCCTGACGATACGCTCTATATTGGCGTTGCGTCGCACCCTAGCTATGGTGGCCCCCTGTCTGTCGCTGTTATCCTCAATGAAAACAAGGTTATAGAGCGTGTCGCCTTGGTGGAAAGCACAGACACAAGCACCTATATTCAGCGTGTTCTGAATGCTGGCATCTTAGATGACTTTCTTGGTGCCAAAACGCAATATCTCCCAGAAATTGAAGCAGTTACAGGCGCGACCCTATCCTCTGTAGCCATGATGCAGGGCGTTGAAAAAGCCATCGCTGCCATTGAGGGTGATAAGCGCGACCACAAAGCATTCAACCTATCACACCTTGAAATTGCCAAGATTGGCTCCACCTTGTGCATCTTTTTGCTAGCCTACATCATTTCAAGTTCAATGTATCGTTGGAATAAAAACTACGCAAGATGGGCATTACTTGCTGTTTCGACTGTAGTACTTGGTTTTATGTATGGTACACAGTTCTCTTTATCATCTTTAGTTTTGCTCCTTTCTGGTGTCTGGTTGTCTGGATTGGCATCCTATGCATCATTATTGTGCCTTATTTGTGCCATTGGAATGTTCTTTTTCAGTAAGAAAAATCTATACTGCAATTTTATTTGCCCATTTGGTGCCATTCAAGAAGGACTTGGCCGCATCACACAATGCTCTGCCATCAAACGTCCTGAATATATGAAATGGTCAGCACGCATATTCAGCCTTATGGCCATGTGTGCGGCCTTATATTTCCGCAATGCATCAGTGTCACAATATGAACCATTCAGCATCGCATTCTCTTTTATTGGTTCAACGCTGATTTTTGCACTCACTATTTCCATTGTGATTACTTCGTTCTTTATACGTCGTCCATGGTGTACGCTTTTATGCCCTGTAACATGCATATTTGAATATCTCATGTTCATGCGTGCATGGTTACTACCTAAAAAATCCATAAAAACTGAGGGATAAAATGAAGATGAAAGACCTGTTTACCATAGCTCTTTTTGCTCTTTTCCTTGGATTATGCGGCACAGAGTTGTTTACATCAGTCATAGCTGCCATAAATACCACTGCACAGTCCGTTCAATATAGTAGCGGTATAGAACAAAATACAAGCAGTACAACAAAACAAGAAAAGCCCGCATTCAACTTAGATGACATACTAAAGGAGACAGACCTCGATGGCTAAGACTCTACAAACAACGTCACGCCGTGAGTTCCTGTGTGGTCTTGGTGCTGTGGCTGGCCTTGTGGCCGTGGCTCCATGCGCTAATGCGTACGCTTTCATCTCGCCAAGTGCTCAAAATACCACACTTTATTCCAGCTCCATTGCCCAAGCACACATGGGAACTTTTGTGCACATCACAGCTCGAAGCACAAGCCAAAGCCTGCTAGATGACGCTTTAGAACGCGCCTTTACCACGGCAACTGTAGGTGAAAAAACCTTCACGCGCCACAATTCTAACGGCCTTGGTGGCCCTTTGGTGGAGCTTAATGAATGCGGCATCGTGCACAATGCACCATCTGAACTTGTGGATATTATCCTGCAATCACAAGTGCTTAGCACACATACAGGCAATGCCTTCAATGCTGCTGTAGCACCAATTTTAACAGCCCTTGCAGACTACAAAGTTAACAAGGTGAACCAATTGCCGCGCTCAGTGCAAAAAGACTTGTCCGTCGTTGCCAATCCGCAAGCCATTGTGATGACAGGAAAAACCATCAAGCTTCGTCATGCTGACATGCAGCTCACGCTTGACGGTATGGCTAAGGGCCGTGTGGTAGATATGATGGCAGAAAGTTTGGAAAAGTCTGGAATTACAGACTATTGCATCAATACTGGTGGCGACATTCGGGTATCTACAAGCACGCAAGCCTGTGCTCCCCATAATACCCCTAAGGCATGGAACATCGGCATTCAGGACGCCAAAGCACCAGCGCATCACAACGGCGTGCTCCGCTTATCTCATGGCGCTGTGGCCACGTCTGCCAACCATGAGAGTCTGGCTGTGCATGGCCATGAGCACCTTGTGTCCTTGCAAGATTGTGGCATGACTGCGGCAGGATTGCAGCATCAAGGAAAGGTCTTGTCCGCAACAGTAGTGGCTCCAAACTGTGCTCAGGCCGATGCCATGGCCACAGCAATCTTTGTCATGGCGCAAGAGCATGGCGTGCATAAAAGCTTGGCATTTATGGATAAAGTCCATGGCTATGCATGCCAATTGCAGACAGAGCAAGGGCTTTTTGCCTCCAAGGCTTGGCCAGTATAGACGCCCTTTCTTTCATTACTGTGCGTAACAATAACGTATATATGAGGTTACCCAATGAAATATCAATACAAAATGACTGTAGAGCAAGAAAATACATCTTTAGACTATACTATCAAAAGCAACGATGATGCTTTTTCAATTCTTGAAGGCCTTCGTGCACATACAGTATTTGATGACAATGCATGTGCAGCCTTTGTCTTTGGCCTGAAATCCATTGGCTTTGCTATGATAAGCCATAAGGATACAGAACTTGTATCAAAACTTATGCAGCATTTCACAAGTTTAATGAAAGAAATGAAAAAAGAGCTTAGTCATACAAAGGCTATTTCATAAAACTTAAAGGACTATGCACGGGCTTGTCATTGTTACATTATGGGAGGCATCTATATAATAACTACAGATGCCCCTATAAGACTTTATTTATGATGCATTATATGGTCAGTAATGCAACACTACGTACCCCACTATATCACTTGCTCTTGTGTGCGACGTGTCTTAGGACGCTTGGGTCCTCATGCCAGAAATGGGCGTTACCTATACGTTTGACAATAATCGTCAACTTGTTGCAAGCCAATATGAACATCTTTTCAAGGCGAAAAGCACTCAACCTGTTCATTTTTAGTCTTGTGACGCCCTCATATATTGATACAAAGTTTCGCGGCTGATGCCAAACTCCTTAGCCAGCGCGGTCTTCTTCTCACCATCGTTTACTCGTCGGCACAGCTCACGGGCTTGCTCTGGGCTTAGCGACTTCTTACGCCCACGATAGGCACCACGCTGCTTGGCAAGGGCGATGCCCTCACGTTGACGTTCACGAATCAGCGCACGCTCGAACTCTGCAAAGGCTCCCATGACGGACAGAAGCAGGTTGGCCATAGGTGAATCTTCGCCAGTGAAGCTAAGATGCTCCTTCACGAACTCAATGCACACACCACGTGCCGCCAGCGTCTGAACCAATCGACGCAAATCATCAAGATTACGCGCAAGCCTGTCCATGCTGTGTACCACGACAACGTCACCCTCTCGCACGAAGGCCAGCAGTGCCTCAAGCTGTGGCCGATGCACGTCCTTACCTGAAGCCTTGTCGGTGAAAACCTTGTCGATACTAACGCCTTCTAATTGCCGCTCTGGATTTTGATCAAAACTGCTCACCCGAATATAGCCGACTCGCTGCCCTTTCATACTGCCTGCTTGGTAAAGATTTTGTTCAAAGTTAAAATGTAAGGTTGAAGTCTATCACCTTAATTAGTTTATGTCAATCAAATAGAAAATAAGCTCTATTCTAACATATTTTCATACACCAATCTGACATCAGGTTTGGGTATAGTTTAAACTGACATAATAAAGTATATTACTTTGAGGCATCATATAGCTTAAAATAACTTCTCCTTTACGGAACCTTATTCAGCGCGGCACGATAAGCAACGCGTACAGATTGAAGTTTGTCGTAAGAAACTCCTGCTGTATAATTCTCTTCTTTCCAATGTTCTCTCACAATGCTAACCATGTCTTGAACAATGCATTTTGCTTTATCACGCGTCAATCCATATATAGAATATTCAGAAAGTGCATTATCAAGTGAAGCTTGTTTTCCATATTTGCCAACGGTAAGAGTAAGCGTACTTATAGAGGATTCATCTCTAAGTGGTTGCGGTACGATATCATACGCAGGAGATAGAGACCAAAATTGACTTACAGTATCATAAAGAAAACCATGATTGCGTAAATGGTCGTCATAATTATTCACAAGAACATTAAAAACCATACGACGAAAGAGTTCTTCTAGCTCGTTTTGAATAGCATTTGGGTTAGAATACTTGCGGATTACCATGGCAATATCACTGTAACTACCTTGTGTCATGGTATCAGAGCCTATTAATGTCATGGCAGAAAGGAAATGCCTTGGTTTTTGTCCTTGTCTATCAAAGCGTTCAATAAGGAAAACATCACGACCCCCAACATTCACAACTTCGCAATAAGGCACAGTAATTCCACAACGCGCGGCAAGACGCATAGCCGCAAGCTCTGTACGGCAAGTGGGCCAAGCTTCAAGAGCTTGAGAAAACTTGGCTATACAGTTGCGCCCATTATAGTCTGTAAGAGCCTTAGGCTGTGCACCACCTACAGATGAGCCACGATCAAGAAAGCGATGATAGTGCGGAGCAAACTCTTCGTTATCAAGGATAGCATCTACCGACGCAAGCATTTGTTCAAGATTAAGGTGTTCACCAGCAATGACTGGTGGACGCCAAGAAGGCCTAGCCATAGATGGGCCCATGAGATCCGCGCCAAATCTCATAGCTCCAATACGCAAACTTTGATTTTGTGCTGTTAGATAATCAAATTCAGTGGGAATAAGTCCATGTTCTTCTGCCGCACGATCGAGTAAATGCCGTCCCCACGCGTCTGGGCTAGCATCCTGAAAAGCTCTAAAGACACCTTTTGTATGAAATGCATCAGGAAGAAGAGGCAACTGCACAGGGTCAATAGCAACGGCATGAGATTTTTCAAGGTAGCGGCGTCCATAGGCAAAAGTTGAAATACTATCACGATTGGCTTGTTGCATAGTGAGGATGCCAACAGGCTCAAAACCATATTGCGTATGCAAGTAAACATATGTTGTATTTTCGTTGGCCATACTATTCAACCATATAGTGTAAAAAATGAACTAAGGATGCGTACATTGTAAACATATTCAAGAATATGTTTACTTAAGGAAGCGCTGATTTAATAGGATTTTTGTTCCCTAGCGAGGCGGACGAATTTTTAGAAAACCGCAGTGTATATAGACATACATAAGGTTTTCGAAAAAGAGTCCAACGACGCTAGGGGGCAAAAATACATTAAATCAGTGCTTCCTCAAAAATCTAACGAAGCTAACCCTCTAGGCCGTGATGCTCTTTGAGGCTTTTTTTGCTCCAAAGCTTTGCCCACTTTATCATGCTCTGGATTTGCTACAAGGCTTAGGCTATCCACAAGGCCAAGTATATCAAGTGTCATGATAAGAACCCCTAGACCAACGGACACATTTCCTTTTTCAAGGTTTCCAATGGTTACAGGACTGACAGAAAGACGCTTAGCAAGGTCAACTTGTGTCATACTACGGCGCAATCGCGCCTGTCTAATGTTTTGGCCTAATGTGCTAGCGGCTTCACGTGCTTGACGTGTTAGATGGAGCGTACTTGGAGCTGAACGGCTCATGATGACCTCGACATAGGTAACATACGTTCTAAATCTACAGTATACTGTATACTAAATTAATATATCAATAGAATACTGTAGATTTTTTATGCGGTCAATTGGCAATCTTGGGCTAGTCTATTTACTACATATGGCGATTTTGACAATCGTCGAACAGAGAAAAGGCCTTGTATCTTTAACAAGTACAAAGATATCCAGTCCTTATATGTATAGCTTAAAAAACAGCCAGAAATCCTTCCCCTTAGAATGGGTGGCATACTGATGAGTGTGAAAAAAGCGTGAAGAACGTTTTTTTCACACTCTATTTGTTTTTGGGTCAAGACTAGTTAAGGGGATTACCTCTTAGCATTTTCAGGATTGATTGATAGATGTCCTCGTTGCGGTGGTTAAACCTAAACTCACATTCTTTCAAATGAAAGTAAAATGTTTGTTTTTTAATCCACGAAAACGAACTATGCGAGTTTTTGCATAGGCCCAAAAACTCTCTATCCCATTAATATGGCTAAGCTTTGTAGCAAATTCATTCTCTCCATGGCGAACTCTGAAATGCTTCTGGTAACCAAGGTCCACTAGGCCATCATAGCCTCGCCAGCAATCGGAATGAATTACGCTTTCAAGGCTTACTTTTCCTCGGATGATGCCTTGTAATGTGGCTTTTGAGCAATTAGGCACTATTTCTGTAAAAACAGCACCTTGCCGCTTGATTAGGCCGAAAAGAATAGTCTTTCCAAGAGCTCCACGGCCACGAATCCCTCTAACTCGACGTGCTCCGAAGTAGCTTTCATCAACTTCAATTTCACCATTGAAGGGAGAAACGACCTCGCATGCCGAAGCGATACGCTCGCGGATATCTTGGTAAATCCGATTAATGGTATTCCTGTTCAAACCTGTAACTTGTGCTGCTTGTGTGGCGGTTAAATCGACCACAAATAGGCGCACAACTGCACGGACTTGAGCTTCAGAAATTCGAGAACGAACAATATACTTGTTTTTCATTGTCATTATTAGCTTTTAGCCCTTTTTTAGCCTCTTAGCTAGTCATGACCCTTAAAGATATATTTTGCTTGCTCGTAGGCGGTTTCCCCATAAACAGAGCCATCTGGCTGCACAGCGGTTGTGCCACCAATCATGACAAAGGGACCAACCTTCACCATGCGCGAGTAGCCAACCTATGCTTCCAAGGGAGCACCAGAGCTATAGTTTGTACGTTCCATAGTTTTAGACATTGTAAAACCCTCATAATGTTAAAAATATACGTTTTTACATTGCGTTGCCCCAAATCACGAAGGCTAGCAAGGCCTCAAGCTGTGGCCTATGTACGTCCTTGCCCGAAGCTTTGTCGGTGAAAATCTTGTCGATAGTAACGCCTTCTAATTAAAATATAAAACAAGCTCTATTCTGACGCTTTTGCATTCGCAACCTGACATCAGGTCTGGTTATATTTCAAGCTGACAATAGTACGTAAATGAGCACAAGATTGGCTCACTCATGGTAAAAGTAGTCTTCGCTTTTTGCTGTAAAATCAATGGGCACTATATTACACGCGGTTCACAAGGCGTACACCGCTCAGCACTAAAAACGTGCCCATAAAAAGAGATACCGTCAGCTGTTCACCAAGCATCAACCAACCACAAAGAATGGCAATAATCGGCACAAAGCACGTGAACACAGCGGCCCGAGTGGCACCAATACCCTGTACTGCTTCATAAAACCATGTGAAGCCAAGCACAGTGCCAAACATACCAAGGTAACCAGCCGACAACCAAACTGTAGCAGAATAGTCAGCCGCCTTAGTCAAAAGTCCATCATACACCGCGCAAGCCATGAAGCTTGGGCATGGCTCCATGACGATAGTAGGCAAGAGACACGAGCAAAGCCTGATGAACCTTTTTTATTGCTGGGGGAAGCCTTTCTCCAGAAAGATTTCCCTCCCCCCAGCTTGCCAACGTAACCTAAAAAACCCTTTTACCTTCACACCAAACAGTGCGCACCACACTTTCGCCATCAATGCGGCGCAAGCGGACCACGTCAGCGCGACGACCTACCATCAAAGCTCCACGGTCGAGCATGCCCACAGCTTCAGCCGTATTGCGCGTAACAAGGGCTGCGGCCTCATGAAGCGGCATGACCCCAGCATCGCTAAGCATAAAGACCGCACCCAAAAGACTCATGGGCACATAGTCCGACGAAAGTCCACCAAGGCAACCATTCTTCGCCACCTCAATGGCCGACACATTGCCAGAATGCGAACCACCACGCACCACATTGGGCGCGCCCATAAGTACCAGCATACCAGCCTGTGCCGCAAGGGTCGCCGCCTCCATGGTCGTAGGAAACTCACTAATGCCAATGCCATTGTGCAAGGCTTCATTGACGTGCTCGGGCAAGGTATCATCGTGGCTAGCCATGGGAATGCCCTTCTTACGGGCAAAATCCATGACGGCCGCAGCATTGGCTTCCGCACACGCATCACGCGTAGCGGTCAATTCTTCCATCATAATCTGAAATTCTTCATCGGTCCACGTAGCTTCTTTACTATGGTACGTCCTGTATGTCGACGTATCGCGCCACTGCCGTTGCCCCGGTGTATGGTCCATCAAGGACACAAGGCGCAATGCTGGCGACTGGCAAAGGCTCGCGAACACAGCTTGCAATCGGTCATCAGCCACTTCGCAGCGCAAATGCAAATAGTGATCCACACGTAGCATGCCACTAGCGCACGCCTTATCAAGGGCCGCCACCGCGCTCGGCAAAATAGCGAGTCGCCCCTTATCATGGTATTCACCCACAGACAGCGAATCGAAAACCGTGGTAATGCCAGCCGCCACTATCTCTGCATCATGGGCAAAGAACGCTGACAAGGTCTGGTTCCAAATGACCTTGGGTCGTGGGATGAGATAGCCTTCTAAATTGTCCGTGTGCAGCTCAACTAAGCCTGGAAGCAAATAGTCACCATCAAAGTCCACACTGTCACCAATAGCATGGCTCTGGCTCGTGTCGATGTCCGCAATCAAACCGTCACGCATCACAAGGCGTCCCCTCGTAACACTGTCAGGTAACACTAAACGCGCATTGGCGATGATTTTTTCACTCATGGATGGACCTTTATTTTTTTGCTGGAGGGGAGGGAAAGCTTTAAAAAGTTTTCCTTTCCCCCCAGTCTAACTAACTAAACAAACAAGCCTATTAGCCACAGCTTCGCGGGCCATGTCATCGTGGAAGATACCAACGATGGCGGCACCAGCGGCACGGGCTTCGGACTGGGAACAACCCACTTCAAGAAGCGGCTCAGCCACAAGATCAAGGGACGTGACGCGCGGAATGACGCGAAGGAATTGGCTAACATAACCAAGGCAACGCTGACGCATGCGGATGATAGTGCGTGGGTCAGCTTTGACAATGTCGATGATGGACTCACCCCAACGGACGTACACCGCGCCAGATGTGGGCAAATAGTTGCCGTAGAGAGTGCGGAGCAAAGTGGACTTGCCAGCACCTGATGGACCGTGCAGAGCCACACATTCACCAGCGGCAACACTGAAGCTGATGTCTGAAATGGCATTGATTTCAACGCCACCTTGCTGATGTAAGATGAAGGTTTTACTAAGATTTTCCACAATGATGACTGGAGGCACAGAAAGGCCTTCGGGTGTAGAAATATCTGGTGTCTTTTCGTTCATGCTGTTTTCCTTTGTGCTCTGAAGTCTTTGCAAACTCGCTTATTTTGTTTTCTGGCGAGGAAAGCAAATTCTTACGAAGGGAGTGTATAGAGACATACATAACCTGAGTAAAAATGAAGCTTGACAAAGCCAGAAGGCAAAAGAAGCAGTTTGCTAGCCCTGCAAGATGGAAGATACGAGAAGTTGCGTATAAGGATGATGTGGGTCATCTAAGACTTGGTCGGTGAGGCCGCTTTCCACAACTTCGCCATGGTACATGACCATGAGGCGATGGGAGAGCAGACGTGCAACGGCAAGGTCGTGCGTGACGAGGATGACAGCAAGATCCATGTCGAGAACAAGGTGACGCATGAGGTCCAGAAGGCGTGCTTGCACGGAAACGTCGAGGCCACCTGTGGGTTCGTCCATGAAGACAAGGCGTGGCGAGGTCACGAGATTACGGGCAATTTGCAGACGTTGTTGCATGCCACCAGAATAGGCGGTGGGTCGGTCATCGATGCGCGTCTGGTTGATTTCCACTTTATCAAGCCATGACAAAGCGGTTTCACGAAGATTGCCATAATGCCGCGCACCCCCAGCCATGAGGCGCTCACCAATATTGGCACCGGCACTGACTTGCATGCGCAGGCCGTCACGTGGATGTTGGTGCACAAAGCCAAGCTCGGAGCGGAGCAAACGACGTCGCGAACCTTCGTCGAGGGTGTGCAGGTCATGACCACGGCCTTGGGCATCGCGGTAGGCCACAGTACCTTCGGTGGACGTCATGCGGCCAGAAATCATGTTCAGGAGGGTTGATTTGCCAGAGCCAGATTCGCCCACAATGCCAAAAACTTCACCGGGCCAAAGGTCGAAGGAGACATTTTGACAGCCGATGTGGTCGCCGTAGCGGCGCATGACATTGCGTACAGAAAGGATGGGGTCGCGGTTCCACGATTGCATTATGCCACCTCGAGCTTTGCGGCGCACTTGGCACAGCAGTCAGAGTCAGAGCACACGAACATGCGTTCACCTGCATCATCTAAGATGACTTCGTCGAGGTAGGTGTCACTTGCACCGCAGATGGCGCACACAGCATCCCACGACTGGACGGTAAATGGATAGTCTTCAAAATCAAGGCTTTGCACGTCGGTGTATGGCGGAATAGCGTAAAGACGCTTTTCACGGCCAGCACCGAATAATTGCAAAGCTGGCGACTGATGCAACTTTGTATTGTCGAAACGTGGGATGGGCGATGGGCTCACGATGTAGCGGTCATTGACTTTAGCAGGGTAGTCAAAACCTGTGGCAATGGTGCCGTGGCGCATGATATCTTCGTACAGTTTGACGTTCATGATGCCATATTCTTCAAGGGCGTGCAGGGTGCGTGTTTCCTCTTCACTTGGTTCAAGCCAGCGCAAAGGTTCTGGTACGGGCACTTGGTAAACCATGATTTGCCCCTCTTTCAAAGGCTCTTCTGGAATACGGTGACGTGTCTGGATGATGGTGGCGTCAGCGGTGTGCGTTGTGGTGGCCACGGCTGTGGTCTGCTCGAAAAAGGCTCGGATGGACACAGCGTTGGGCGTGTCGCCATCGCACAAAGTCAAGGCTATGGCCGCAATCATGGGCGGCATTTGTGCTGGCAATGGACTTGGAATGACGGGAGCTTTCTGCACCAAAGCTGGACGCGCCATGGCATCCAAAATACAGCGGAACATTTGTTGGCTATGGTATTGCGAAAAGTTCAGCTGGTGGCTTTCTTTCTCATGACCGACGCTTGGCATCAGAACAAATGAATTTTGCCTGTCACAGCAGGTGTTTACATGTACGGAAGACATTAATCCTCTCCTCGCACCATGGTGAAGAAGTCCACCTTGGTTTTGGCCACAGCGTTAGCTTCGGATGCTTCTTTGTCCATGCGTCTTTGCATGAGCATGGGGGCCACATGGATCTCCATGAGACTTGCATAGGCTTCGCGCAGCCACAGGGCATCAAGCAG
The DNA here is from genome assembly GCA_044433065.1 of Pseudomonadota bacterium. GTDB lineage: Bacteria > Desulfobacterota > Desulfovibrionia > Desulfovibrionales > Desulfovibrionaceae > Nitratidesulfovibrio. The sequence goes on along the minus strand of JAWXUA010000003.1, from coordinate 26,551 downwards.
TGCGGCTATTTCAGCATGACGAGCTTGTTCACCCATGACCCACGCATAGCCCAAAAAGCTTTGGACTTGTGCCTGATTTGGTGTCCCCCTCTCATCTTCCACATTGAGAGCCACAACGCAGCGCGTGACCATGACTTCGCCCACATTAAAGGCGTCGCCTGTATTACCAATGCGACCACGGGCCATAATAAGCCCTGCTTCTGGAGCGCGGACCATACTATAGCTTGGCACAGGCATCTTGGCCGCCACAAGGGCCTGACTTAATATCACAAGGCAATCTTCAAGCCACGCCGTCTCAGCCACAGACCGCATGAGCGTCGCCCGCACCCCAGCTCTCGCCAGTTCAAATGGAGCTTTCAAGGTCGCATGCAAGCCATAGTGCGCTGGCGTTTTCACAAGACTGCGCCACTCTTTTTCCGTAAAACCTTGTGGCACACATAAAGGCACAGCTTCGCCCGTAAGACCATCACGGCCAAAAAGTGGCGTCATGACCTCATGCAATACAACCGATGTGCTCTCCATTCCCAAACAATGTTGGGGATTTGGCGCAAAATACACAGCATAGCGCACAGCCATTACATCACCATCTTACGCAAGCGTTGCGACACCATATCCGTCACCACAACAGCCATGATAATGATGACCATGACGGCACACGTCTGGCGGAAGTCAAAGCTTCTAATGAGTTCCCACAAGACCATGCCAATGCCACCAGCACCAACCATGCCCACAACGGTGGCTGAGCGCACATTGGATTCAAAGCGGTACAAGGCATAGGAAATCCACAACGGAATAACTTGCGGAATGACGCCAAAGATAATCTCTTCCACAAAGCTTGCGCCCGTAGAACGCACGCCTTCAACTGGTTGCGACTCAATAGCTTCCACAGCCTCAGAAAATAGCTTTGCCAAAACGCCCGTCGTGGACACCCACAAAGCCAGCACGCCAGCAAAAGGGCCAAGGCCAACCGCAACAGCGAACAACATGGCAAAAACCATTTCGTTAATGGCGCGGAAGGCATCCATGCAACGGCGCACAGGCTGTACAACCCACCAAGGCATGATATTTTCTGACGACATAATACCCAGCGGTACCGAGCAGATAATGGCCAGCAAAGTGCCCCAAATAGCAACCTGAATAGTGGCCACCATCTCCACAGCGTACAGCTTCCAGTCCACAAAGTTCGGTGGGAAAAAATCGCCCATGAGCGTCGCGATATTGCCAGAGTCAGCAATCAGCGTATACGGACGCATTTCCGCGCATTTCCGCGCCTTCCCATGATCATGCCAAAATAAAAAGAAAGCCGCCCACATGACAATACGTTTCACAAGCGTAAACGTAGAAATCGGCGGCGACATCACTGCGCTATTATTGCTCATATTGGTCCTTATTTATTTTAAAAACTGGAGGAAGGAAAACGTTTCCCTTCCCCAGTCAATCAAAACCAAAAAAACTACTTATTCAATGCCTCGAGAGCGGCATCAATCTTAGCGATACGCTCAGCTTTTTCAGCTGCGGACATATCGGTGTTAGCTTCGAGCTTAGACTTTTCTTTGAAGAGTTCGAGCTGGCGAAGTGGGATGAGCTGGGCGTTTTCGAGAGTTGGCTTGTCAGCTTCAAAGGCTGCGAGGAACGCGGCTTCAGCCTTGTTTTGGATGGTGATGAGGTGCTCTTCGTTGGTGTAGGTAATGCTGTGCGCCATGGTAAAACTCCTTATGTGCGTACTATATATATTGATAGTCTGATGCCTGCTTTGGCCATGCATTGTGTGGTCACTGCTGTGGCCGTGGGATGACAATACCTTGCGGCCCAAAAAAAACTGTCTTGCAAAAGACAGCTTGTGAAAAAAAGTGGTTTTTTGGTAAAATGATTGCGTGTCAGCTAGGGTGTGCGCTCTATTGCTGCGGAATCTGGTGTGACTATAGTGAAGTGGCAAGAGAGGAGAAGAGCAAGGCAGAAGAGGAAGGATCCATGGTAGTTTCACCAGTAACCTCGACCTCACCGGCCCAAATGATGCCCAAAAAAAGCATGGTGACGTAGAATTTCTACATCACCATGCTCAAATAATATCTATACGCTTAACTAAGCAACAGAACTATACGTTGACACTGACCATGTCGTATTTGAAATCGTCAATGATGATACTGACTTTATACGTTCCATGGGCGATGCCTTCAAGGCTTACAGGGAATTCCACAGCACGCTCGTCGGCCTCAAGGAAGGTCCCAACGCACATGGCGAGGAATGGACGCTTGGTTGTAGGCACAAAATACGCATAAGTTTCAGGGCCTTCAAGCATAATCATGGCGAGCTGGCCTTTTTCAAAAGAACCCTTCATAACAAGACGGTCCACTTCTTGGGCAAGCTTCATCTTGTACTGTGCAGGAACTTCGCCGCCATGCTCAACTTCTGGGATGGTGTCGAACGCTTCGGTGACGCCAAGGCTGCCGAGCAATTGGCCTGCACCAAAGCTCAAAACATCCTCTGGGCAATACAAGGAGAGCTTTTCGGCGCGGTAGTAGTTTGCAGGCACATGCATTTCGTACACAACCACATCGTCCTTGATTTCCACAGTGATGGAGTCAAACTGAACATCTTTAGCTTCTTCGCCAACGTGACGCACTGGTGGGTAATCGCTACGCTCGCCCTTGTAGGAGCCAATGCCGCCAGAGTGCACCATGTAGTGGCCTTCACCGTAGTATTCAACGTTGCAAATATAGGTTGAGAAGAAGTCAGAACCGCGCTCTTTGCCATATTGCCAGATTTGTTCGATTTCCATCTTCTCTGTGTCAATGCGATAGCGTACGCCACGGGAGAAGTTGTCCTTGGCTGGCACATACTTTTCTTTCACCTTGGCGCGCCAGTGACCGTTGTCAAAGCACATGACATCGCCATCTGGAAGAATGACGGCGGCGTGCTGTTCATATTGCCAGTCAAAATTCGCAAGGTCACCCACAGGCTTGAAGAAATACTTTTCAACCAAATCTTGTGGCCAACCTTCTGGGTCGCCAATAATCCAGTTCAACGTACCAGTGTCATAGTTCACGTTGATAATAATGTCTTGGTGACGGCCTGAGAAGGTCAAAGAATGGGTCTTTTTGTCGTACCACACAGAATTGTTGTGGAACCAGTCGTGCGTATCTTGGGAGCCAGAACCGCCCACATTTTGTGGCAAAATAGTTTGGTAATCCCAACGCTTAAGGATTTCACCCGTATTACGATCCACAAGCACACACATGTCTTCAACAGTGCCGCGTGGTGGGTCTTGGGTCAAGATAAGCAAGTTACCATCTTCCATTTCAAACTGGTCATGGTGATAACCACCAGGCAGACGGAATTCCTTGTAAATCTTACCAATCATGCCCATTTCGAAGATGCCGCTGGTGTGGTATGGCGGCATGAGCAAGCGCTGAGTGCCGATGAGAAGACGGCCATTGGCAACACGCTTGAGGTCGAAGGAAAAGTTTGGCGTAGCATACCAACGAACAGCCCCTTGATAGTCATACGCCGCAGTATTGCCCGTGGACGTTGGGGAAAGAAAAACAACTTGATTGCCAAGGTATTCGCTAGTTGTCTTAATGCTTGTAGGCAAGTGCACAGTGGCAGGGGCGCTTTCTGTGACAATGGACAAGGTGGTGCTTTGGCCATTGCTGAGGGTCACAACAACGGTATTGGCGCAATCAGCATACATGCCGTACACAGAAAGATAATGTTCCTTAGCCTTAGGGAAGGTGTAGAATATGTCGCCAGCTTCTTCCTTGCCCTTCACAAGAACGGTAGCCTCAAGCTCTTCATCCGTGGTGAAGTATACAAGTGCGGTGAGCGGTGCAATGATGTATGGGTTGAGCTTTACATAGGGCGCTTCAATGGTGAAGGAACCAGCCTTGATTTCAGCAAGAAAAGCTTGCTCTGCTTCGGTTTGGGCGTCAATAAGGTGTGTAATCTTGTGAAATTCAGTAGACATACTATTCTCCTTGTATACTACGTGTGTGTAATGACTGTTAACCGTAAATCATATTGGCAACGGGGATGCCAATAAGGACATACGTAAGGGTTGTTATGGTAAAAATGCATATTGCGTACTTAACAACGTCGCGCTTATCAATCCATTCTGCGTTGCCGTAAAGGATAGCTGCATATGGTGATGATGCTGGAGTCAGCAAGGCAATGTGCGTAGAGAAGATAACAAGAACAGCAGTTGCTTCAAAAAAAATCCCATTGCTTTCCGCAAAAGCTCCAATAATAGGCATGAGCAAGACACCCATGACGCCATTGTTGGCAAATTGCGTTACTGAACAGCTAATGAGAATTAAAAGTGCCATGAACATGATGGGGCCATGTCCACCAAGAATAGGATCTAAATTTTGCATCATGAAAGGCGTAATGCCCATGCCTTCTGCGGTCATGGCTTTGGAAATGGCCATGGCCATGGCAACGAGAAGGTAAACGTCCCAAACAACATGCTTGCCGGCGGCTTCTTTGAAGTTCATGAGAGGCTTACCGTCCACTTTGAAAAGGCAGAGGCCTGCTACGAAGGCAATGGCCACGCCTAAAGGACCCATTTTACTTAAAAGTCCCATGCCAATGATGGTATTAGGGATAAGCGTTGGAAGCAATACGAGGATGAAGAATCCAGCGAGCACAGCGGCCAAGATTTTTTGGCGTAAATCCATGGGAGGAAGCTTGTCTTTTTCAAAGTGCTCAACGGAAATATTGGCAATTCTTGACACGTCTGGGCGGAGTACAAACTTGATAAACAAGGACACCAAGACAATGCAAAGAGAACAAAGAATAAAGCCAAAAATCATGTATTGCATATAGTTAAGATTAGTATTAGCAACTTTTTCAAAAGATCCTGCAATCATTAATGCAGAGCCTGTGAAAGGCTTGGAAGCTTGGCCTGAAATGGCGCCAAAGAGTGTGCCTATAACCATAATAGCGGTATAGCGATCACCTCGTTTATAGCCAACTTCTTGCAGGAAGCTGTAGAGCACACTCCACATGAGCAGAAGCACAGGCATGATGTTTGCGGCAAGACCACCTAGAAGATATGTTGTGTAGATGAAAACGAAGCTGAACAAAAATGGACGACCGTTTAACATCTTTCTCGTCAAGAACCAACGGGCCATATAGCGCGTGATGCCGGCATCTTGAATAGCGCCAAAAAGCACCATGGAGAAAAAGATGAGCACTGGGACAAGGTCACCAAAGGACATGGCCACAACCTTTGGCATGGGCGCATAGCCAGAAATAGCTAAGGCAATGATGCCCACAAGGCTTGACCAAAGAACACTGCAAAAGCTCCAGAGAAAAATCATCCCAAGGAAGGCCCCAAGGACTTTCATGCCCATAGGTGTGATGGGATCAATGGCTGGTAAGTAGCCAAAACCAAAGGTTATTATCATACCAATCAGCGGGGCAAGATATTGTGAGAATGCTTTTTGTGGCATAGTTTATTCCTATTAGGAGAAGTAAAAAGAAATACAAAAACTGGCTGTAGGCGCAGTGCAAACTGTACATTTTTTGCAAAACACCCACATCGATTGTGCTTATTTTCACTAGCCATTAAGGCCCGTCCATAACTCTCTGTCATATGGAACTCTCTGGCACATGAAAATACAAAACGGTGGCTATGCACTTTTTCCATGCATGGCCACCGTTTTTTTGTTTGCTATTTTTAGCTACTATTTTTTAGATACTCATACAGATGCTATCATCTGCAACATTGCAAAATCAAGGATTTCAACCCTTGAGGCTGTGAATGCGCCAAGTGCACCTTTTGTACGTAAGTGTGCGATAGCACGGCAGAATGTGCTCCGTGGAATGCCAAGGGCAGTGCCCAAATCTGTTTGGGACATTTTGGGATTAAAACATAGTTGCCCATTAGCTTTTTTCACAAGGTGGATTAAATAGCGGCTGATGCGCTCTTCTGGCGTTAGGGTGAGATTGCTTGCACCATTGCGCAAAAGCAGGGCTGATTTATAGGCAACTGAACGTAAAAGACTCATGATAAGATGCGGATATTGTTTGGCAAAATCGTCACCAGCGAGCAATTCTTCACTAAATCGATAAAGGACGCTATTCTCTTGCGCATAAAAAAACGTGCCTGAATCATCTGGTATGCTTTTTCCAAAAAGAATACTTGGAATTTCAGCGCAAAACGACCCGTCTTCAAAAAAGAGGGCTGTTTGGCCATCCCCTGAAGCAAAAAGTCTTTCAAGGCGTACGCAACCACGTTGAATATAGTAAAAACCTTTCTGTGCCTGTGTTGGAATCATGCTTCCCCTGCTCACCTCTATGCGTGTTGCAAGATGCAGAATTTCTTCCCACTCTGTATTTTGATCTTTTATATGTAAACAAATGAGATTATCAGGAACTGAACATTTTGCCATAGGTAATCACCTTTCATTAAAGCAGAATTGCACATGAATTGTCTTGCTCAGTGACTTTTTTGATGTGTATTAGAAGTCATACATTGCTTTCAACTAAACTCCTAAAACTTTATTAAAAACATCTAAAATAGCTTAACTAATTTGCTTCAAAAAAAATGATAGTTTTTTAAAAATCAAGTTGCAAGTAAAAAGAGAAATTTTGCTCAAAAGCAGTCCTTGATCCTGTGCACGGTGCATACGGGCACCATGCTGGGTTTCCCATATTAGAGTGTAGAACACAGTAAGCCAATATAGCTTAGCTGAAATGAGTACAGCCCCGTAAGGTCTCTAACGCCTTATGGGTCTTTGCGTATTTCTTGGTACGAGAACAGTTGAAGGGGCTACGAGAGCATGCCAAACTTCTTCATTTTGCTGCGTAAGGTGTTGGGATTAATGGCTAATAACTCAGCAGCACCGCCATTACCATGGATTTTCCCATGGCTCGCAGCTAAGGCATTGCTGATGGCTTGGCGTTGGGCTTCGTCTAGAGTCAACAAGGCTTGTGTTGGCTGATTTTCTGAGCTTTGTGGGTCTACTTTCGTTGCTTGGGGACTGACTGAAGGCAATTGAGCGCTAGAAAAGTGATGTTTCAAAATACTATGCACGCGTTTATCAATGCATTGTTCAAGGTAATCCTTTTCATTTTCTTTAGTAAGATACCAACCTTCATCTTGTGGTAACATTTGTTCAAGCAATAACGGTCCTTCACCGAATATAGTGATAGCGCGCTTGATGCAATTCTCGAGCTCACGGATATTACCAGGCCAAGAATAGGATAGAAGTCTTTCCAAGCTTTGTGTTGTAATGCGAGCTTGAGCATGGATAGACAATTCTGCATAAGCCCGCTTAGCAAAATAATGTATAAGCTCAGGTAAATCATCCTTACGGTCACGCAATGGTGGTAAGGTGATAGGAAATACATAAAGACGATAATACAAGTCTTCGCGGAATGTGCCTTGTTGCATCATATGTTCAAGGCTTTTATTGGTCGCTGCTATGATACGTACATTGACTTCAATGGGTTTAGTGCCGCCAACACGGGTGATAGTATTGTTTTGCAGAACACGCAAAAGTCGGACTTGCGCTTGTAACGGTAATTCACCAATCTCATCAAGGAAAATCGTACCACCGTGGGCTTGCTCAAATTTGCCAGCGCGAGACGTGACCGCACCCGTAAAAGCCCCCTTCTCGTAGCCAAAAAGCTCACTGTCGATGAGCGATTCAGGGATAGCACCGCAGTTAACCTTCACAAAAGGCTTGTCTTTTCGCATGGATATGGCTTGCACGCTGTCCGCGACAAGCTCTTTACCCGTGCCAGTTTCACCAAGAATAAGCACAGGCAGTTCACTGTCGCGCAACTGTTGTACCATGGCCATGGTATGTTTAAGGCCGCTAGATTCGCCGATAAGGCGCTTTCCTTTCAATAAATTCAAATTACTTTGCAGCGTTTCGACTTGGGCATACAGTTTCTTTTGGAATTCAACAGTACTTTTATGGGTCAGTAAATTAGAAAGTGCTGATGCAAATGGTGCTAACAACAGAGAAAACATGCGTTTATGCTCTTCTGTAAAGCAAGATGCGTGTGTACCCATGAAACATAGATGGCCAATGACTTCATTTTTGTATTGAAGCATGCCCACAAGGTAGCTGCGGTCTTTGTATTCAATAAATGATGCAAGAGCTTTACTGTGCGCTGTGGCTAATTCATCGTCCTTATTGCAGTCACACAGAATAATAGAGTCCATACCTGCATGATACAATCGATGATACGGGATTTTTAATCCAGAAATGGGCACAGTGCTTTCAACAAAGTCAAATCTGCCTGCGCTTACAAGAAAATAAAGCTTCAAAGCCTGCAACGTTGCAGAATATTGATGCAACGATATAGCGTCCACAGGAAAATATTGCTGCAAACAAGCCAAGGTTTCAATCATGGCCTTGTCCATATCAAGGCTTGCGGTCATGCTTTGCACCGCAAGGCCAAGCATGCGTAAATCAGTACTTTGTGACATCATCCTCTCCCAACGCGCTTTTCTGTGAAATAAAACAATATTTCATGAAATACAATACTATTTATGACATATCACAAATAACACACAGAAGCACAGCATAGTTTTCTCGCCTATCTAGCTAAGTATTTGAAATCATAGATAGTATAAAAATGGCACAGCCCTTGCTTATAGCATCGTAGACAAGGAGATTGCCATGCCAAAGCAAGCCATCAATGCATGGGAGCAAGAAATCAAGCAGACCATTTGCCGCCTGAAGGCGCAATATGACTATGCTGAAATTGTATCCTATCTCACTGAAATATTAGATGATCGTCATCAGAATTATATCCTACCCCACGCAGCCCTTGAACGCATGCCACGCGAAATGTGCGCCCGTTTGTATAATGAACGCGGCCTTGCCTATCTGCAACTGGATGCCAGCACAGAGGCTGAAAACAATTTTCGCGCAGCCATTACAGCTGACCCTCACAGCGTCAACGCGCGTTTCAATCTCGCCAATATGGCCTTGTATGCCCAACAATTTGCCGTGGGCGTGACGCTCTTTCATGATGTGCTGAAGCTTGACGCGCACCATGCTGGCGCTTTGCACCATTTGGGGCTTTGCTATGCCATGCAGTCTAAAGCCACAGAAGCATTGTCTTTTTTTGAGCAAGCGGCGGCTATTACACCTCAAAATATGGGGCCGAATTTCTGGGCTGGTGAGACCCTTGTGCATTTGCAGCGTTTTGCCGAAGCCTTGCCGTATTTTGTAAAATCCCTTGCCATCATGCCCGACTATCAAGACGCCTTGCGCGGTGTGGCCATTTGCCAGTTTGAGCTTGAGGACTATGTGGCCTGCGTCGCAACATGTGATGCCTTGTTGGCTCTTGGCCAAGGCGCTGAGTTCATCGCGTGGCAAATGAAGGGTGATGCTTTGTTGGCCATGGGACGTGGCGAAGAGGGGGCGCTTTGCCATGTACATATGCTGAACCTTGATTTTGACGCTCGCTACTACGCTGAAATGCGTTCTAAACAGCTGAAAGAACAAGAAAATCCTGCGGCTGAGCTCTATGCAAAAATTATCACTGAACATATTCCACTGCTCGATGCCGAATTTATTCAACAATATAGTAGCCATGCGGCATAGCCAATGGCTCAGCCTATAACCATAAGGAAAAAAACCATGCAAGAACGCGATGCACTTGATATTATTAACGATCCACAAAACAGAAAGCCCATGGCCGAAGCTTCTTTCAACCTTGACCCTGATGCCAATGAACAAGGCGAAAAGGGCAAGGCATGTCCTGAGTCCGTGCCGCTAAAGGCCACTCCAAAAGAAGGCGTATCCCGCCGTAATTTCTTGAAATTAGGTGGTGCGGCTGCCGCTGTGGCATCACTAGCAGGTTCAGCTGGTGCAGGCTTCAGTATCGGTCGCTCCGACGACGCGTATACAGGCTATGGGCGCACCTATCAGGGCGGCGACATGTTCTTTAATCGTGAACCATTTCGGTGTGATGTGCCAGCCATGATGACGCCTGTGGGCGAAGTCACGCGCCCAAACTGGGTTGAGCAATTGTTCTATCGCCTTGAGGCCTTAGTGGAAATCATGAAAAGCGGTGAGTGGACGCCAGAAATGGGCGTGGAGACCTTGCCTGGTGATGTTGGCGACCATTATCGCGCGCACCCTGGGGACCTTGAAATCATGTTGGAATCCTTACAGCGCAATGTTATCCGCGCCAAAGACTGGCGTGATGTAAAGAATAAAAGGTATGCAATTGCAGGTGCTTATGTTTCAGCGTTGCGCTTTGGCGGTATGGAAAATGCCGACGGAACACAGCGCATTCCAGCCGATCCACACGATGAGTATATGAAAACTGGCGTGCCTGTGCCTCCAGAAGATTGGGATTATCGCGGCATTACGCGTGAAGAGCCACTGGCCTTCAAATCACCTAAGCATGCGTCAACATTGATTAAACGCATGGCACACCAGTTTGGCATGTCTCTTGTGGGCATTGCTAAATTTGATGAGCGTTTCATGTTCAGAAATATCATGCGTGGCATGCCGGATAAGGGTCGCCAATGGGGTGACAAAGTCCCCAACCACTGGAAATCTATCATTGTTTTTGGCGTACCCATGAGCTGGGACGGCACCTACTCAGCCATTGGCTATTCATCCTCATTTGACGCCTACTATCGTTCACGAGCTGCCGCAAGCATGATGGAGCGTTTCATTCGTGAACTGGGTTACCCAGCGCGTGCACAGTTTCCAGGTTCAAATTATGAAATTATGATAACCCCTTACACGCAATTGGCCGGCCTGACGCAATATAGCCGTGCTGGTCTTGCCATGGCGCCTGAAGTGGGGGCTAATTTCCGGCCAGCCGCTGTTGTAACGGATATTGAATTTGAATACGACAAGCCCATTGATGTAAAAATGGCGGAATTCTGTTTAAAATGTAAAATCTGTGCAGAAAACTGTCCATCTGGCGCTATTACTTTTGAAGATAGGCCCACTACTGTAGTTCGAGGCTTTAAGCGTTGGAAGCTCAACGAAGAGAAATGCTATCAAATGTGGGCTAGCGGAACTACACCATTCGGCCTTGGTTGTCGTGTTTGCGTTGGTGTGTGTCCATATTCCAGAAAAAATACATGGATACATACTATATCGCGCGAGCTTGAACCACGTGACCCTACTGGACTTGTGGCCACAGGACTTCTTGCTATGCAGAAGAATTTCTTTAAATACAATGAAGCTGAAGACTATCGTGCTGATTGGGATGGCGGTAAAGAAGCCAATTACCATAACCCACCATGGTGGATGCGTGCTGAGAACTTCTTAGAGGTTGAAAAAACATGGCAATACCACGGTATGGAATAATCTGGCTTCTGTTTAACGTCATTACAACAGTGTATTTTGCATAAATAAAGAGGGTAGTTCTATGTTCCAAGGTTCAACAATACTTGGTTATGTATTCTGGATGGTCATGGGTGCATTGCAAGTGCTTGTCATTATGGGCATTGTAGATCTTTTACGCAGTGCCGGTAAAAAGGTTGTGTGGTGGAAAGTTGGCATACTGTATTTCTCCTTTGCAACTCTATGTGGCACTATCGCTGGTGGCACAACGCTTATGGGTGAATACGAAAGTATTGCAGGTTGGTACTTTATTGGCGTGCTTGGTATCCCTGTTGCCATTGGTATGGCCATTGTAGCACGATTGTTCGTCTTGCAAAAGAAATCTGATTAAGAGCATAAGCCCGTAGTCCAGTATGTAATTACGGTTCTACGGGCCTTATTATAGGTGTAGAAATGAAAAAAATACATATACAACGCATGGCCGCTGTGCTGACATTGCTTTGCTTACTTGCTTCTGGAGTCCTTGGTACAATCCGCTCTGAAGGTGCATTAGTGCAGCAAATCCAAAGTATGTCCAGCGATATAACCAACATCAAACAACAAAGTGAATTTGTATTCACAGCTCATCGCAAGAGTAATCCTGACGATACGCTCTATATTGGCGTTGCGTCGCACCCTAGCTATGGTGGCCCCCTGTCTGTCGCTGTTATCCTCAATGAAAACAAGGTTATAGAGCGTGTCGCCTTGGTGGAAAGCACAGACACAAGCACCTATATTCAGCGTGTTCTGAATGCTGGCATCTTAGATGACTTTCTTGGTGCCAAAACGCAATATCTCCCAGAAATTGAAGCAGTTACAGGCGCGACCCTATCCTCTGTAGCCATGATGCAGGGCGTTGAAAAAGCCATCGCTGCCATTGAGGGTGATAAGCGCGACCACAAAGCATTCAACCTATCACACCTTGAAATTGCCAAGATTGGCTCCACCTTGTGCATCTTTTTGCTAGCCTACATCATTTCAAGTTCAATGTATCGTTGGAATAAAAACTACGCAAGATGGGCATTACTTGCTGTTTCGACTGTAGTACTTGGTTTTATGTATGGTACACAGTTCTCTTTATCATCTTTAGTTTTGCTCCTTTCTGGTGTCTGGTTGTCTGGATTGGCATCCTATGCATCATTATTGTGCCTTATTTGTGCCATTGGAATGTTCTTTTTCAGTAAGAAAAATCTATACTGCAATTTTATTTGCCCATTTGGTGCCATTCAAGAAGGACTTGGCCGCATCACACAATGCTCTGCCATCAAACGTCCTGAATATATGAAATGGTCAGCACGCATATTCAGCCTTATGGCCATGTGTGCGGCCTTATATTTCCGCAATGCATCAGTGTCACAATATGAACCATTCAGCATCGCATTCTCTTTTATTGGTTCAACGCTGATTTTTGCACTCACTATTTCCATTGTGATTACTTCGTTCTTTATACGTCGTCCATGGTGTACGCTTTTATGCCCTGTAACATGCATATTTGAATATCTCATGTTCATGCGTGCATGGTTACTACCTAAAAAATCCATAAAAACTGAGGGATAAAATGAAGATGAAAGACCTGTTTACCATAGCTCTTTTTGCTCTTTTCCTTGGATTATGCGGCACAGAGTTGTTTACATCAGTCATAGCTGCCATAAATACCACTGCACAGTCCGTTCAATATAGTAGCGGTATAGAACAAAATACAAGCAGTACAACAAAACAAGAAAAGCCCGCATTCAACTTAGATGACATACTAAAGGAGACAGACCTCGATGGCTAAGACTCTACAAACAACGTCACGCCGTGAGTTCCTGTGTGGTCTTGGTGCTGTGGCTGGCCTTGTGGCCGTGGCTCCATGCGCTAATGCGTACGCTTTCATCTCGCCAAGTGCTCAAAATACCACACTTTATTCCAGCTCCATTGCCCAAGCACACATGGGAACTTTTGTGCACATCACAGCTCGAAGCACAAGCCAAAGCCTGCTAGATGACGCTTTAGAACGCGCCTTTACCACGGCAACTGTAGGTGAAAAAACCTTCACGCGCCACAATTCTAACGGCCTTGGTGGCCCTTTGGTGGAGCTTAATGAATGCGGCATCGTGCACAATGCACCATCTGAACTTGTGGATATTATCCTGCAATCACAAGTGCTTAGCACACATACAGGCAATGCCTTCAATGCTGCTGTAGCACCAATTTTAACAGCCCTTGCAGACTACAAAGTTAACAAGGTGAACCAATTGCCGCGCTCAGTGCAAAAAGACTTGTCCGTCGTTGCCAATCCGCAAGCCATTGTGATGACAGGAAAAACCATCAAGCTTCGTCATGCTGACATGCAGCTCACGCTTGACGGTATGGCTAAGGGCCGTGTGGTAGATATGATGGCAGAAAGTTTGGAAAAGTCTGGAATTACAGACTATTGCATCAATACTGGTGGCGACATTCGGGTATCTACAAGCACGCAAGCCTGTGCTCCCCATAATACCCCTAAGGCATGGAACATCGGCATTCAGGACGCCAAAGCACCAGCGCATCACAACGGCGTGCTCCGCTTATCTCATGGCGCTGTGGCCACGTCTGCCAACCATGAGAGTCTGGCTGTGCATGGCCATGAGCACCTTGTGTCCTTGCAAGATTGTGGCATGACTGCGGCAGGATTGCAGCATCAAGGAAAGGTCTTGTCCGCAACAGTAGTGGCTCCAAACTGTGCTCAGGCCGATGCCATGGCCACAGCAATCTTTGTCATGGCGCAAGAGCATGGCGTGCATAAAAGCTTGGCATTTATGGATAAAGTCCATGGCTATGCATGCCAATTGCAGACAGAGCAAGGGCTTTTTGCCTCCAAGGCTTGGCCAGTATAGACGCCCTTTCTTTCATTACTGTGCGTAACAATAACGTATATATGAGGTTACCCAATGAAATATCAATACAAAATGACTGTAGAGCAAGAAAATACATCTTTAGACTATACTATCAAAAGCAACGATGATGCTTTTTCAATTCTTGAAGGCCTTCGTGCACATACAGTATTTGATGACAATGCATGTGCAGCCTTTGTCTTTGGCCTGAAATCCATTGGCTTTGCTATGATAAGCCATAAGGATACAGAACTTGTATCAAAACTTATGCAGCATTTCACAAGTTTAATGAAAGAAATGAAAAAAGAGCTTAGTCATACAAAGGCTATTTCATAAAACTTAAAGGACTATGCACGGGCTTGTCATTGTTACATTATGGGAGGCATCTATATAATAACTACAGATGCCCCTATAAGACTTTATTTATGATGCATTATATGGTCAGTAATGCAACACTACGTACCCCACTATATCACTTGCTCTTGTGTGCGACGTGTCTTAGGACGCTTGGGTCCTCATGCCAGAAATGGGCGTTACCTATACGTTTGACAATAATCGTCAACTTGTTGCAAGCCAATATGAACATCTTTTCAAGGCGAAAAGCACTCAACCTGTTCATTTTTAGTCTTGTGACGCCCTCATATATTGATACAAAGTTTCACGGCTGATGCCAAACTCCTTGGCTAGCACGGTCTTCTTCTCGCCATCTTTCACGCGGCGGCATAGTTCGCTTGCTTGTTCTGGGCTTAGCGACTTCTTACACCCATGGTAGGCACCATGCTGCTTGGCAAAGCCGATGCCACAGCAAAGCCCAAAAAAGCAAGGCAAAATGGCCTTGCTTCCGTTGCTGCAAGTCGCCCTGCGATATACGTTCCACCCCAAAATACTACAGATGCCAATAGTTTTACATAGAGAAGCATGAAATGATGAACCTTTTTTATTGCTGGAGGGAAAGCTTTAAAAAGTTTTCCTTTCCCACCCCCCCCAGTCTAACTAACTAAACAAACAAGCCTATTAGCCACAGCTTCGCGGGCCATGTCATCGTGGAAGATAGCAACGATGGCGGCACCAGCGGCACGGACTTCGTGAATAAGGGCAATGACAACTTGACGATTAGCCCCATCAAGAGAGGCTGTGGGTTCATCAAGGAGGAGCACAGGACTTGGGCGAATGAAACCGCGAGCTATGTTGACGCGTTGCTGTTCACCGCCTGAAAATGTTGCTGGTGCGAGCTGCCACAGACGCTCAGGCAGATTGAGACGCTCAGGCATGGCAATGAAACCACCACGTACGTCACCATCTCCACCTCTGGTACTGCGCACATGAGCAGCGGTCCTGTGGGCTCTAAGGTGTCCCAAGCTGACCCATATGATACCAAGACCATGACCGCCAACGCACAAAAAGACGCTTGTGGCCTGACCAATCCACGCCTCATGAGCGACGCCGCTGTTGCCGCTATTTATAAAGGTGCCATGTAGGCCAGCGTTGGGATTACGATATCAGTAGTTCGTAACCTGCTTACGACAATAGCTATTCAGTATATCAATACAAAGAGCACATCTTCTCAAAAGGGAGGTGTGCTCATGTGCCTCTTGCCTTTCTCTTACTCTTCTGCCTTCGCTCTTCTCTGCCTCACCCACTGCCAAAATTACACAATGCGAGAGCAAAGTTGCGACAGTCGCAAACTCTGTCGCGGATGCCCTAAATATTTCCTACGGTAATTCAACTACTTATATCCCTGTCGCCACAGTCGCTAAAGTCGCAAGCTGCGTAAGCTTAAATAGAGCATGGAAAACCCAGACGACTATACTTATTTGGGTAATAACTGCGTGGCAAATGTAGATGCAATAGTAAAAAAGCTGGAATTACAACACCATAAAAACTACGTTGAAAAGTCCTAAATTTTATCATAAACAGTTAAGAGATGAACTTACAAAATCTGAGTCGAAGCGACAAGAGCCAAAATGGTTCTTAGGAGAGGTAACAAGCATACTATGATAAAAGCTTTCGGTTATGCATTATTGGCGAATATACTTATAGGGTTGATGCAATATGCAATATCCCCATATTGAAATTATTTTCGCTATAGTTCTAGGTAACATTACAAAATTTCTAAACTACCAATCTTTTGCTCAAAATGAATATATTGCACTAGGTATTCTATTTTTAGGATTTCCAATTATATATTATTGTACAAAGCATAGATTCCTTTCATATACATTTTTTATTATTGGAGCTACAACGTATGCGCTATGGGCACAAGCTATCGGGTTTTGCTCTTTTCCATATAGCGAATTAAGTATTACCAATACAGCTGGCATTACTACTTTATTTATGGCTATTTTTACATATACGTGTGTCGCCATTATCACCCATTTATCGCTTACCTTGCTACACACTATAAAAATAAAACTGAACAAATTTTAAATCGTAATACTATGAAAAAACATTTCTATATGGCTTTAGCACTTAATATAATTACATTACTACTTACAATTTCAGCAACTCATTTTGACACTATTCTATTTAAGAATTTATGGGTTTTACTAAATCCTTTATTTATACTTACTGTAGCTACAAATTCAGCTAACACAATATTTGATTATATACTACAATATGCATTACCTTTTTTAGTAAGTCTTGCTTATCTAATTATAACATTATTCCTTTTAAGGAGAGAAAATAACATATTAAAATATTCTGGAGTATTGATGGTATTTATCTATTTACTGCCGTTTATAGTCTTTATAAGTGCCTCTATTTTAGAATTATTTGGATACTCCGTAAAATAAGGAACATAGAATGGGAATACCACATCTCACTCAACAAATTGGTATTATAACTTAGCTCATATAATGGAAAATCATGCAATATAAATTCACATCCTATTTTTATACTGCGCTATTTGCAATATGTATTGGAAACATGACAAAGATAATGAGTCATGCCTATGAGCCAATATATGAATTCAATATTCTTTTTGAAAGTATAAGTGTCGTCATCCTCTTTTTTTGTACATCAAACAGATGGTTTGCATATCTTTGTGCATCCATTGCATTTGCTGTACACAATTTTTGGTTTATTCCCATAGGCACAGCCTTAGGATTTCCACAATACTACGAGTATAAACTCATAACTGCATTACTCCTATATCTCTGGTACGTGCTCCTCACTATCTTTATTCATTTTGCTCTGCGTATTTTTCTTATGCTGATAAAACGAATTGGCCCACCGCACTGCTCATGACCTAGGTGGCATGCATGGGATTTTCATCTTGTGTTCCATGCTTGATATGGACGTGCTGAAGCCATTATTATGGATATGCGCAGTATTACGACTCAATGGAAAGCGCAGTATCATGAGCATGCCTTGTCTACCATACGAGGAGCGAGCCTCTTAAAGCCTCCCTCTTGGAACTGTCCGAAGGATGCCGAAGGCACAGCCGTTAGGCGAGCGTAGCGAGTCTTACGGATGCAGATAGCAACGCTGGGAGGTGGCGAGCGCAGCGAGACGGAGGGAGTCTGCCTTTCTCTTCCCTCTTCTGCCTTTCTCTTACTCTTCTGCCTTTCTCTTCTGCTTTCCTCTTCTGCCTTTCTGCCTTTCAGCGGTATATCAACGTCTATTGGTGTGAAAACAGAATATATCTATAAAAGCTTGCGACAACGGCGACAATGGCGACAGCGGTATAACATGCTTACATTGTTTACTATTTTTTTACCTACTTTGCGACAACATTTGCGACTGTCGCAACTTTCACCAATATATCACCATCACAATCACAACCACAACGCACTCCGACCTCAACGAGACCTCCTTCACGTGCGATGCTGGCCTCGCTTGGGACATGGGTGATGTGGACCTAAGCCTCACACAGCTTACGACTTTACCAAATTCTGCAAATAGGCCACATCAAGGATTTCCATGTGCCCACGGTGGATTTTCCCGATGACGCCTTTTTCTCGCAATTCGTGCAGCACTCGGCATACGGTGCTACGGTGGAGGCCAAGCGACATGGCAAGCTCACCTTGGGTGATGCCGCGCTTGCTGGCAGGGTCTGTGGAGTTGGCCGTCGCTTGGAAATTGAGGAGGAATTGGCTCACCATGACTTCAGGGTTGGGCTTGATGGACTCGGCCAAAAGACTCAAAATAGACCCAAGTTTGAGGCCCAAGGTATTGGTCAGGTTAATCATGAGCTGAGGATTTTCTCTAATAAAGTCATGGTCTTCTAAAATCTTGGCAGGGAAATTATAGACCACACATGGCGTCATGGCTTGTTGATAGATGCCATAGCGTTGGCCAACGTAAAGCAAGCCTACTTCCCTGAAGAGACAGCCTTTATTAAGCTCCAAAACAATGAGTTCACGCGAGGAAAAAGTGTGGCAGTACAGGCGGATAGAGCCACTATGAAGATAACAAAAGACGTTCTCCTCACTCTCATAACTCCATATATAATTCTTTGGAACTTCTTGCATACGTGCGAGATGCAAGAAATCACCCCACGGTGCGTTCGCATCGTTGAGCGTAAAAATATCAGTATATTTCTTAAGAATTTTCGGTGCCGTCGGCATGGAGCCCCCTGCGCTTGATGGAAAAATTTCATTATCTCTATACCACACATAATGAAAGGTAAAGTGCCGAAAGAGCAGGAAATACAGCAGCTGTGCACGCAAAAAAGGTGGAGCCCCGTATTGGAACTCCACCTGTAAAAACACGTTAGCAAGTATTGATATACTGCCTTTGTACGCCCTATTGCGCTTCAAGCTCACGAGCATAGGTCAAGTAGTAATTGCGCTTAGGAGCGTTGTACTCCATGGCGGCCATGGCGCGGAGGGCCACAATTTGCGCCTCACGCACGACCTTCGCGTCCACATCTTCTAGGAGAAGCAAGCTTTCCGCAAGAACCAAGGCCCATTGGTATTCGCCGCCTTCCATAGCCTCGTTGAAAGACTCGAGAAGTTTATCACTGCCACCTGCAAGCTGCGCCATCTTCCTCGCATTGCTCGTATGGCTCAAAGGATTGAGGTTCACAGGATTACCGTCAAACCAGCCCATGAGGCCAGAATAAATGGCGCGAGAAGCCCCTTCTATGGTGCCGTAAAATTGGGTCAAGTATGGCTTGTCAGCATAATGGCTAGGCAATTCGATGCTTTGGGCAATAGTGACGGGGTCAAGCCCTTGGTTCATGCCTTGCACTGTGGCGTCAAAGACATATTGGATGGCATCGCTATAGCTTTGCAAAGCCTCCACGCTCTCCTGCTCACCCATGATAGGCGTGGTGTGTCCAGGGACAACAGCTTGGGGCTTGTAGCTTGCCATTTTGGCCACAGACTTGGCCCATACGCGGACATCGCGATAAGGAGTGCCACGGATAGCGTAAAGGTTTGGAAACGCTTGGTAAAAGTTGTCGCCTGTGAAGAGTACTTTTTCCTTAGGCAACCAAATGAAGATGGCATCGTTGGTCTCGCCTGCAGCTGGGATAAGCTCGAGATCAACGCCTGCGATGGTGGTTTTGTAGTCAGCATCGATGCGGATATTGGCAGGAATATAGCCTGTACCACGGTCATGGTCGATGGTTTTAGCAGGCGCAAGGCCACGGTTGGTCTGGTCTTCAAGAGGAAGCTTGCGGCCGAACTGACGGAGGTCACGCTTAGCGGCGATGGTGTCGATGCTGGAATCACTGCCATGGCCACCGCCCATGCCTACGTGACCAATGAGATCAATATCTTTGCCGATGACGGCGTTGGGGATGGCTTCAGCCATGAAAGCCGAGGCGCCACCTGTGTGGTCACCATGGCTGTGGGTGTAGATGATAGCCTTTACAGGTTTGTCGGTGAACTGGCGGAAGGCCTTCATAGCGTTGGCTGCACTTTCTGGGCCCATGAGGGTGTCGATAATGATGACGCCATCGTCGCCCACAATCATGGACGTGTTGGCGCCATGGAAGCCCACGCCCGTATAGACGTTGGGGGCTACTTGTACCACACGCTGGATAAAGTGCTCGTTTTGCTTATCAAGCATGGCCTTGGACGTTTCTGGATCGGTGAGGGTGGAGGCAAGGGCCGCTCCGAGTAATGGCGTAGCGCTCATGGCCACAAGAGTCGCGTTGAAAAGGGCAATGCTTTTCTTCATAGTCTTCTCCTTAACATATACTACTTACAATTTGTTTGTATTTACAATGCTATGCAAATACTCTTTGTTGAAAACTTGGATACATTTACTATTGACGTTGCCTATGACACCTTTGTTGCGGAAATCCTTGAGCACACGGCAAACGGTGCTGCGGTGTATGCCCAAAGTGGCAGCCAAATCACCTTGGGAAATGCCACTTCGCGTGCGTGCATGGGGAGGTATTTCCACAAAATCTAATAAAAATTGACCCACCAAGGCTTCTGGACTTGGCTTGAAGGTCTCCGACAAGAGCTGTAGTGCTGCGCCCATTTTCTCAGCCATGGTGGCCATGGCGTTGCTCACGAGATGTGGATAGCGAGCAATGAAGTCATTGTCGTGTAAGAGATTTGCGGGAAAATTGTAGACGGTACAAGGCTTTAGGGCCTCTTGGTGCACGTCTTGATACACATCATGGCCTTGGCCAGTATAAAAGGCTTCCACTTCACGAAAAAGACAGCTTGGGCCTAATTGCAAAAGAACGCGCTTCTGCGAGGCGAGCGTATGATAGTGCAGATATATGGCTCCGTTGGCTAAAAAGGAAAAGGTCGAAGTCCTGTTATCACCCTTCCACATATGCCCTTTAGGAACGTCCTCTTTCTCGGCTAAATGCAGAACTTCGCGCCACAATTCATTGCTATGTTGCAATATAAGCATCTAAAAACCTCGTGCATGCCATGAAAGGGGGGACAGAAGAACGTCATACAACGTGCGCCCTTCTGGCCCCGTAAACGCCCTATCCTCTCAATTTTTCCACGTACTTAGCGGCACTATTGGCTGCAATGGCACCGTCGGAACATGCGGTAATGACTTGGCGAAGCTTTTTGTGGGTGATGTCGCCAGCACTGAAAATACCTGCCACAGCGGTGGCCATCTCGTCGTTGACTTCGGTACAACCGAACTTGTTGAGGATGCCAAGGTCTGCGGCAAAGGATGCCGTTGGCTCGAGGCCAATATATTCAAAAGCACCGTCACAGGTGATATGACGTTCGGTAGCGTCGTCTTGGGTGGACTTGATGCGCACGCCAGTTAAAGTACTTTCGCCTGTAAATTCAAGCACATCTTGGAATGGGAACACGTCAACATTAGGCATGGCGCGAAGCTTATCGCAAGCCTTTGGATCTGCGGTCAAGTCGAACATGGTCACAACGGTGAGCTTGTTAACGATGCCTGCAAGGTAAATGGACTCTTCAACAGCAGAGTTACCACCACCGATGACTACAACATCTTTGCCACGATATTGCGCACCATCGCAAATGGCACACCAGCTAATGCCCGTACCAGCAAAGGCTTCTTCACCATCAATGCGCAAACGGCGTGGGCGCGTACCTGTTGCAATGATTACTGCAGTACATTCGTAAACTTCGCCATCTTCTTCACAGTGCACAAGCTTGGTAGCACCGTCATTCGCAGGATTATTGGTCACAGAGACAACGGTCTTGTAGTCAAATTCCACGCCAAGCTCTTGGGTGTGCTCAAACATCTTGATAGCCAATTCTGCACCGTTAATAGCCCCAACGCCAGTATAGTTTTCAATCTCGTTGGTGTTCACGATTTGGCCACCAGGTGCGAGCTGGTCAAGCATCAGCGTCTTCATATTAGCGCGCACTGCGTAAATAGCTGCGGTCATACCTGCTGGTCCAGCACCGATGATGATAACGTCGTACATAGTTTTTTCCTTTTATGTAAAATGGTTGGTATATGCTCGGGTGTGTTTGCAAACTCGATTATTTTGCTTTTCTGGCGAGGAAAACACGTTTCTTTGGGAGGGGAGTGTATATAGACATACATGACCCGAGCAAAAAACGTGTTTGACGAAGCCAGAAAGCAAAAGAAGCAGTTTGCAGACATACCCTAGAATAAAAGTATAGCCAGTGGCACACCGATGAAGGAGATGATGCCAAGGATGACCAGTGAATAATACAGCGTATAGGCCGTGGCTTCTCCAGACTTGACCCACTGCTTATTAGCAAAGAGCAAGGCCGCAAAGGGCGAGGCCGCTGGTGTTACAGCTGCAATCATGGTGGTGAAGAAGAAGCAGACCAAGAGTGGCGCGGAATTGAAGTGAAGGGCATTGCACAGGGCAAGCAGAACAGGTGTGAAGACCAAGCCTGAAGCCACAGAGTTACACAGATTGGTGGCCACTATGGCGATGGTGCAAGCGATGATAATCAGCGGCATATAGCCAAGACCTTCAAGCATGTCGCGCAGTGCATATTCCATGAAAAGAGAGACATACGTATCTTTGTGCATGAGTGCGTTACCCATCATGAGGGCTACGGAAATGAGGGTAAAGACGCGCCATGGGAATTTCTTGCCATGGTCCGTGATGTCGGAAATGGGTTTGCCTTTAAAGCTCACAAACGACATGAGAATGCAAAGGATGAGCGTACCTGCAAGGGAATTTTGCTTACAGAACATGGCGAGAGCTGAATTCGCTGGGATGAGACCTGGGAGCAGCATCCATGTGGCGAGGGAGGCAAAGAGCACAATCATGCCCTTCTGGTAGATGTCCATGGGTGGCAAGGGGTTCTTGTTCAAGACTTCGGGATCCACGCTTTTGAGCTTGCTCACGTCAACACGGAAGATGAAGCGCATGGAGATGAGCATGCACACGAGGGATATGGCCGAGATACTAAGACCGAAGACCAGAAAAAGCGCAGGGTTCAAATCCACCGCAAGATCTGGATTGCTGGCCGAAATATTCATGAGGTTGGAAATCAAATAGAAGGAGCCAGCCTTGATGGGGTCTGAGGCGAAGGCAAGTAAAATCATGATGATGGAACCAACCATCATAAGTGTTACGTATTTATCACCTTTCTTATAGCCAGCACTCTCAAAGAGCACATATAAGGTTGACCACATGAGGAACATGGCACCCACCTGCTCCACAAGTCCCACAAGATAGCAGGTGATGAGCACCATGGTTGTGAGCACCCAAGGACGCCCTTTCACTATGGGTAAGGTCATGAGGAAACGCGCTAAGTATGCGGAAATATTGCTATGTACCAAGGCACCACAAAAGACCATGAGAAAGAAAATATACACGGTCATGGGGTTGCCCATGAACTGGGAAAGCACTTGGTTCATGGTACCGTAGTCGCTGAGACCGAGGAGGAAAATACCAAGTAATCCAGGCCAATAGGTGTCTACTGCCGACCAAAGATACACGATGCCAAGGAAGAGCATGAGCACTGTCATGCCAAGAGGCGATATGCAGAGCGTAACCATGCCGTCCACTTCGGTGAAGCCCAAGTCCAGAAGCCGTTGGCTGCTTTCCACGGCCAATGTGGGCGAGGGAACGTATTTGCCAAACAGCATGAGCGAGAGCCCGAAGAGCGTGTGGAAAATAGCCCAAAAGTCAAAGGTCTTGACTCTGTGTGTTTCAATGGTGTGTGCCATGTATCCCCCTGTCATCATGATTACAATGTATTCTGCAATTGCTTTATCAGCCCAAATCCTCATTGCCTTTTGGATGTATACAAGAACGCACCGCGTCTGTTTGTCTTCCAAAAGACAGTTGGTGAGGTTTTTGATATTTTTTGCACAAAGTCAAATGGGGGAGGGGGTACGCATGCGAACACAGAGGAAAGGCTAGTCGCATACAACAAACTACAACAAAATACAATGAGGTCCATATCTTTCTTAATACTACAGGCCTTCATTCGCTTTCTCATGTAATCGTATGCATTATTCATAAAAGATGTTTTTTACTACTGTATTTTCATCATGTAGAATGTCTTTGCAAAGACAATTTGCAAAATCTGACATCTTTTTACAATAAAAAACGGCTTTTCATAACTCATATACAAAGATACAAGTCATAAAAAACCGTTAGCATAGCTAAATTTGCTATTGTTATATTACGCTTTGAGTGCTTCCACTTCTTTCAGAATAGCAGGCTTTTGCTTCAAGCCTTCAAGGCGGCTCACTTCCACGCCATCCTTCATGAACAACATGGTCGGAAAGCCCTTGACGCCGCAACGTTCCTTCAATTCCATATTGGCATCAAAGTCGATGGTGCAAATAGGCAGCTCTGGATCATTCTTGGCGATGTCCTTCAAGACAAATGCAAGCATCTTACATGGGCCGCAGGTCTTGGAGTAAAATTCAACAATCATCGCACCAGACTTGTCCAAGGCATCAAATTCAATGGTATTTACTTCGGTAATCATGATTTTTTCCTTTTGGTTGATTTTTCTGGGGGAGGGCCACAACGTTGCGAACCTTGCGGCGTCGGGACCAACACTGCGTTACCTCTCCCCCCAACTACCCCAATCTACTTAACAATAAATGCTCACGCCAGTCTGATACTTCTTGTCGTCAACGATGAGCTTGATGTCGTACTTGCCAGCGAGACCGAGCTTGCTGATGCTGATTTTCACAGCGCGGTCGTCGTCTTCAAGGTACGCACCAGAGCACATGGCAAGGTGATTTGTGGCCGCGGTGTTGATGTAATAGCCGTGGTTTTCAGCGCCTTCGAGCAAAATCATGACAAGAGAACCGCGCTCATACAGACCGTGGATGACCATCTTGTCCTCTTCTTCGGCGATGCTCAGCTCACGCTCAACAGGCACAAGCTCCATAACTTCCTCAACTTCTGGGATAACGCAGAAGGTTGGGGTCACATCAAGATTGCCCACGAGCTTGCCTTGACCGAAGGCTGCATTGTCACCATCGTGGTATGGGCGAAGCTTTTCAGCGCGGTAGAAATTGCCGTCAACTTCGAGTTCGTAGAGGACCACGCCGTCTTTCTCTTCGATGGTCTTGGAGCAAATGTCGTTGCCTTCAAGCTTGGTGTCGAGGAAAGCACCGAGGCCATCGGACGCATAGCCGTTAACCCAAGCGATGCCACCAGAGTGCACCATGTAATGGCCTTCGTCGTAGTATTCCACGTTGCAGATGTATGGCGAGAAGAACTCTTGGCCACGCTCTTTGCCGTATTGCCAGACCTGCTCGATTTCCATTTTGTCGGTGTCGATGCGGTAGCGCACACCACGGGAGAAATTGTCGCGGTTCTTAATGTAGTTTTCCTTGGATTTGGCGCGATATTGACCATTGTCAAAGCACATGACGTCGCCATTTGGTGTGACGAGGCAAGCATGCTGTTCATACTGCCAATCGAAGTTCGCTACGTCGCCCACAGGCTTGAAGAAGTACTTTTGCATGTCTTCTGGCCAGCCTTCTGGGTCACCAATAATCCAATTTAAGGTATTGGTTTCATAGTCAATATTGACTACAGCATCTTGGTGACGGCCAGACAGCGTCACAGAATTGGTGTCCTTGTCGTACCAAAGAGCATTGTTGTGGAACCAGTCGTGGGCATCTTGTGAACCAGAGCCACCGACGTTTTGTGGGAGGAAATCTTTAAAGTCCCACGTGCGCAGAACGTCGCCAGTTTCGCGGTCGAGGAGCGCCATCATGTCCTCAACGGTGGAGCTGCCTTCGGAGAAATCTTGGGTCAGGACCAGCAGATTGCCGTCTTCCATCTCGAGGTGGTCGTGATGGTAGTTGCCAGGCATGCGGTATTCTTTGTAAATTTTGCCGAGGAGATTAAGCTCAACCATGCCAGTTGCGTTGTACGGCATGCGGCTGAAGCGGTGGGAACCTGTAAGAATATTGCCGTTTTTGAGGCGTTTGATGTCGAACATGGTGTTGACGGTGAGCAGCCAACGGATGTCGCCAGCGTAGTCGTAGGCTGTAGGAAGGTTCTTGCCTGCTGGAGTGAGGAACATGAAGTTATCGCCGAAATAATCCAAGGATGTGGAGATATTACGGCAACGGCAAATGTCTTCTGGGAGGGAGTCAGTGGTAATGGTGAAGGTCTTTTCAAGTCCATTCTCAGGGCCATTTTCGGGGCCATTCTCGGGGCCATTTTCGGGGCCATTTTCAAGCCGCACGGTGACCTTATTGTCGAAAGATTCGTAGAGGCCCACAACAGGGATAGCGTGGCTCGTGCTCGCGGCAAAGTGGTGGACAATGTTCTCGCGTTGGTTGCGCTTACCATGGATGGTCATAGTGACGGCCACAGGCGCTTCCGTGGTGAAGAGGATGAGCGCGGCCAGTGGATTGATGGTGTACGGATTGAGGATGACGTGGGCGTTTTCGAGAGTTGGCTTGTCAGCTTCAAAGGCTGCGAGGAACGCGGCTTCAGCCTTGTTTTGGATGGTGATGAGGTGCTCTTCGTTGGTGTAGGTAATGCTGTGCGCCATGGTA
>JAWXUA010000002.1:0-57321 GCA_044433065.1 Pseudomonadota bacterium | reverse complement strand
CCTCCCCCAGTAAAAAAACTCTCCACTAAAGACTTGCGCACTCTCCAATGCAGGAGTAAAGCACGTTATGTGAGTTTAAAGCAGTATTATGGAGGGGACGAAATGTCTGTTGCAAAGAGGAAGAAACCGTTTTTACCGAGCCTTGTGACGACGTTGTGGCGTGATGGCTACAGTGTTAATACGTTGTGTAAGGACGTTATGGCGGGTATTGCGGTTGGTATTGTGGCTTTGCCTCTTGCCATGGCTTTTGCCATTGCATCGGGGACTGCACCTGAACGTGGCTTGTTCACGGCGATTGTGGCAGGCTTTTTGATTTCGTTTTTCGGTGGTAGCCGTTATCAGATTGGCGGCCCAACCGGTGCTTTTGTTATCATTATTTTTAACATTATCGCTAAACACGGCTATGATGGCTTGGTCTTTACGACTATTATGGCAGGTATCATCCTGCTGATTTTTGGCCTATGCCGCTTTGGTACGCTCATAAAATATATTCCATATCCGGTGACTACGGGCTTTACTACGGGCATCGGCGTGCTGATTTTTTCGCAGCAGATTAAGGACTTTTTCGGCTTGACTATGGCTGAAGTGCCTGCGGAATTTTTCCCTAAATGGCAGGCCTATTTTGAGCATGCAAGCACAACTCATATGCTGACGTTGGGCATTGCTGTGTTTGCGCTTATGGCGATTATCTGCACAAGGCGCTTTATTCCGCGTATACCAGGTCCAGTTGTGGGCGTTTTACTTGCTTCGTGCGCTGTTTGGGCTTTGGGCCTTGAGGTTGAGACCATTGGCAGCAGATTTGGCGGTATCCCAACGGAATTACCAAGCTTTACCTTGCCGACTATTGATTTTACCCTTGAGCACGTGCGCGATTTGTTGCCAGATGCGATGACCATTGCCTTTTTGGCTGGCATTGAGTCTTTGCTGACTTGCGTTGTTGTGGATGGCATGACGGGCGATAAGCACAATTCCAATGTGGAACTTATGGCGCAAGGCGCTGGTAATATTGCCTCTGTGTTCTTTGGCGGTATTCCTGCTACTGGTGCTATTGCACGGACGGTGACTAATATCCGTTCTGGCGGCTGCACACCTATTGCAGGTATTGTGCATGCTATGGTTTTAGTTGGATTTGTCTTGGTTCTGGCTCCGCTGGCATCGTATATTCCTCTTGCAAGCTTGGCGGCTGTCTTGATTGTTGTTGCGTGGGACATGAGCGATTTACGCCGCTTTTTCCACCTTTTCCACGCGCCAAAACCTGACGTTGCTGTCATGTGCTTGACCTTTGTGCTGACCGTTGTGGTTGACTTGACGGTTGCGGTGTACGTTGGTGTCATGATGGCTGCCTTGCTGTTTATGCGCCGCATGAGCGAGACCACAGATATCTGCTCGTGCACAGCAGCTGAAAATGCTGAGATTAAGGACCGTAATATTGATGAAATCGACGTGCCTGATGGCGTGAAGGTTTACGAAATCAATGGACCGTTCTTCTTTGGCGTTGCGGATAGATTTCAAGATGTTTTGAGCTCCCTTGATAAAAATCCAGAGGTCTTTATTTTGCGTATGCGTAAAGTGCCTATGATTGACTCCACAGCCATGAACTCCTTGGAATTATTCGCAGAAAAATGTAAGAAAGAGGGTATCGAATTGCTGCTTTCTGGCGTTCGGGACTCCATTAAGGCGAAGTTCCACAAGCTTGGTACGGACACTATTATTGGCGAAGACCATTTGCACAGCAATATTGATTTAGCCCTCGCTCGGGCTAAAGAGGTCTTGGCTGAGCGTGCGAAGGCAAATTCGTAGAATTTGCGTCGTTTAGGATTGCAGAATGGGAGTATTGGCTGATGCTGATACTCCCATTTTTTATGGTGTGGCATCTGTTTTTGGCGGTGAATATCTACTAGATTTTATGGAAAATATGGGCTAAGGGAATTGGCAGCATTTATTTGCTTGTATTCTTTTAAAAAACTGGAGAAACGATTATGAAAACAAGCCGCATTTTGTTAACGGCTCTTACTGGCGTTCTTGTGTCTGCATCATTGTGCTTTGCTGCCCATAAGGAAACTGTTAAAGTGACCGATGCAGCCCCTAATAAAGTTGTTATTAAACGTGACAACGGTTCAAGATATGAATTGCGCCTTGGTAGCGGTTGCCCAGCCATTAAGCATTATGAAGGCCGTGATATTGTATTGCAGTCTGGTGATCACAAGTTCTTGGGTCACAACAGCAAAGTTATTTTGCCAAAGGACAGACAACAGTGCACTGTAACGAAGTTTGCAACTGTAAAGGGCCCAACATCCCAAAAGAAAGAACAACCAAAGCATCGCTAGTCTTTTGACTTATGGGCCTTTGTGCATTGCGGTATCTTTTCTTTTATTGATAGCACGTTGCATAGGGCCTTTTATATATAGATTGATTGGGTGATGGACGTACATTTTTTGACTTTCTTATGTGTACTTTTTTTTATGTGTGCTGGACCTGCTATCGTAGTGATGATGTGTTTTTGCAGTCTGGCACATAGACCTTTATGAGGAGTTTATATGCGTGTATTTCATATTTGTGTAATCACTATGTTATCTCTTATGCTTTCTGTTTCTTTGTGTTTTGCGCATTCTGAACGTGTTAAAGTCGTTGATATTGAGCATTATCAGATTGTTGTTAAACGCGATAATGGAGCAGAATTTGAGCTGCGCATTGGTAATGGTTGCCCAGCCATTTGGAATTACGATAGACGCGATGTTGTTTTGCGTTCTGATGGTGATACGTTTTTGGGCCGTAACAGTAAAATTGTCTTGAAAAAAGAAAATCAACAGTGCCCAGTGAAGAGCTATGCTCGTCTTGAAGGTCCACGTAAAAAGAAGAAGAACGAAACTGTGCGTGTTGTGAAGGTTCGTAGCAGTCACACCGTTATTCGACGCGATAATGGTGCTACCTTTGAGGTGAAAATCGGTGCTGGTTGTCCATCACTGTGGCGCTATGAGGGTAAAGATGTGCGCATCAGCTCACCCAATGGCTTTCTTGGCGATGGTAGCGAGCTTATTTTGCGAGACCAGAAGCAGCAGTGCAGTGTGAAAAAACATCATCGTCGTTAATGTTTCGGGTGGGGGACCGTGACAAGTCCCTCACCTAGCGGCTCTACGAGGAGAAACTTCACGCCGAGTGAGCCTACGCTCAGATATTTTGATAAAAAGTGCAAAATAGCTAAAAAAAAGCTTGCAGTCCAAGTGCCTTTGCGCTAGAAAGTTCCTCCGACGTTGAGTGTTTCCTTTTACGGGGAAACGGTTTACGTCAGAAAATAGTGGATTTTTTCCACAAGAGGTTAGAGCATTTACGGTGTTAGTAGAAAATTTGAAAAAGTTTTCAACATCGCTTGACAGTTGGCAGAGTCCAGTGTAAATGCTTCCCTCGCTGAGCGGGAATAACTCAGTGGTAGAGTGCAACCTTGCCAAGGTTGAAGTCGCGAGTTCAAATCTCGTTTCCCGCTCCAAACGCATGGCGGCGTAGCCAAGTGGTAAGGCAGAGGTCTGCAAAACCTCCATTCTCCAGTTCAAATCTGGACGCCGCCTCCATGCGGGAGTAACTCAGTGGTAGAGTGCAACCTTGCCAAGGTTGAAGTCGCGGGTTCAAATCCCGTCTCCCGCTCCAATATGGAGCCAAATTTACCAGATGTTTCATCTGGTTTTTTTGTATCTTCTCAAAATTACTAGCATTGGCATATGTGCTGCATGGTCAGATTTTGGAAACTGTACCTGTATTCCATATGGCCATACCATGAGCGGGAATAACTCAGCGGTAGAGTGTTTGCTTCCCAAGCAAAAGGTCGCGGGTTCAAATCCCGTTTCCCGCTCCAAATAAAATCAAGCACTTACGATATAAAACGTCGTAAGTGCTCTTTTTGTTTCCCCAGTGTTTGCGACCATATTGCGACCATATTGCGACCAATAAACGCAAAAAAACTTTATAGGCAGTCGCAAGAGCTTTTGCTGGCAGGGGCCACAGGTCACTTTTTGTGGTCACTTTCGGACTTCACAAGCTCTCCCATGAGCGCATGCGAAGAAAGGCGCAACCAGCGCCGCGCTCTCCCCTCCCCCTCCCCCCTTTTTGATAAGAATCCCCACAAATCCCTAAAACACAACGGGCCAAGCACTAGCCCTATTCTACCGTCGCACGGGTCCTTTGGGAGCATTGGACCCACAGGGGTTGGCAGCAGCGCGGAGTTTTTGAGGGTGTGGGGTAAATTATCTTTTGAAAGTTTGAAAATCGTGCATTATGTCAGTGACTTATCTATAAAAAATGCACCTGAGCACCTCGCGCAATGTAGCTTTATGAACAACGGTGGCCAGTATGCCTAACCGTCCACCAACTCCCCCAGCTCATGAGCTAGACGCGGCGGCCCACTCCACCAATGACGCCACCATGCCTAGCCCTACGCCTAGCACTCCCTACACGTCTACACCTACGCCACCAGCTCCGCGTGAACGCGTAACCGTGATGCCAACCACGGACGATGGCAAACCGGATTACCCTGCAATCAACACCATCATAGCCGATGAGATAGTCAGCGAACGCCACGACATGTGGCACGAAGCCGTGACCAAAGACAAGCGCGGCGTGCTCAATCATGACCTCATATCACCACCGCCCATGGTTGCGCCATGGCTTGGCTACGCTCCCAAAAAAGAAGTCAAGCCAAGGCCAACGCTTGGCGAGATGTCGCAATTTCTTACGCGTAACCAATTAGGTGACGCGGAACTTTTGCGCGGCGAGCTCATGGGGCATATGAGCTTTGACCACAAGGTCGAAAAGTGGCTACGCTTTGACGGTATAGTCTGGCGTGACGATGATATAAACGACGTGATTTTACGGGCTATGGCCATTGCCGAAGTTTACGAAAACGCGGCAGAAGATAAGAAAAATCAAAGAGCTAGCGAAGTTGAGGCGGCCGTCAATAAAGCCAGAGACCGGCACAAAGACGAAGAAAGCGCGGAGGCCAAGATAGCCATTGAGAACGCCAAAAACCGCGCACGGAGCAGAAACGAGAGCGTAGCAACGGCATTCAAAAAAAGGGCCTCAACAATCCGAACGCTTACGCGTGCCAAGCAAATCATGCAGATAGCGGCCGCTGGCCCAAACTCTCTTGGCGTCGCTGGGGATGGATGGGACAAGCACCCCACATTGCTAGCATGCGCCAATGGCGTCATAGACCTAGAAACGGGCCTACTCCATGAGTCAAGCTATACGCTCATGCTCAAAAAACAGACAGCGCACGCCTATGAAGGCTTGCATTGTCAATCATCATTCTGGGATGAACACCTGCAAAAGGTATTCTGTAAACGCCTTGATTTAATAGATTATTTTGAGCGCGTCATAGGGTACGCCGCTACGGGCCTTATCTCGCACAAAGAGATGTATTGCGCCTATGGACCTACAGCCAACAACGGCAAGTCACAAACGTTTAACGCTATTGCGGATGCTATAGGTAGCTATGCCGGTACGTTTAAAGTATCGGTATTATTGGAAGATGGTCAAAAAGCTAGCGGCCCAGACCCTGACCTTATGGTACTTGACGGGCTCCGTATGGCCGTAACGTCGGAACCAAAACGCAACGCAAAATTTAGCATGGAAATGCTGAAGGCGGTCACGGGTGACGACGTGATACGCGTTCGCGGTCTTTACGCTGACCCAATCGAAATGCACGCAAAATGCAAACTTTTTTTGCATACAAACTTTATTCCGCAAATGAAAAATGCCGACAAAGCTTTTGAAAAGCGGCTACGCGTCATACCCTTTGAAGCCACTTTTACCATGAATGATGATGAAGTGGATGAGTCAAAGCACAGATACAAAGGCTTGCCTTCTGACAAGCTCAAGGCCGAAATGGCCAAGGCTGGCCCAGCAATTCTTGCATGGGTTGTGCGTTGCGCACGTCGCTTTTTACAAGACCGTGATTTGACGCCGCCTAACATCGTCATAGAATGCACCAAAGAATACGCGGATGAGCAAGACATAGTGGAGGAATTTATTAAGCAAGCCTGTGATGAAGATGCCAATGCCAAGATACAAGCAAAGGAACTTTACGGGGCTTTTGTAAATTGGTGTCGCGATGAGAAGGGCATAAAAGAAAAATTCATTATGTCACAACGAAGCTTTGGCGATGACATGAAAGGAAAAGTCCATAAAAAAACAAGCAACAAAACATGGTACTTAGGAATCAAGCCTCATGCTGAATGGCTCATTGATGACAACACAAACGGCAACAAAAAGAACCTTTTCCCATAATGAGCACCAACTCCCTAGGGGTTTTAGGGTTTTTCGTAGGCTTTCTTTTTGAAAAGGCTAAGCACGCAAGCCCACGAACTCCTTACTCTTTTCAGCCTTTTTTAGGGGTTTTAGCCCTTTTCTTTCTTTTTTTAGAAAGAAAAAAGAAGAAGAAAAGAAAGAGAAAGAGGGGAAAGGCTCAAAGACTAATAAAAGAATAGAAATAAAAAAAAGAATTTTTTTTCGGGATTTTCCCCTAAAAGGCCTATTGCCCAGAAATTTTATGGGCTTAGGGCACAAAACACCAAAATCAATACCCTACGGGGATACCCTAACTAAGGGCAAGGGAGGCATAAAAATGGGTAAAGCGTTGCAAGCTATGAACGCCATAGAGCGCGAAACTATAGCGCGTGAAATTTTAACGGAGCCTTTAACTCAGCTTGTGCATGGCCGCGTATCAAGCCATTGCCCTTTCCATGCGGAGCGCACAGCTGGCGGTGCATTTTTTTACGATGCTGAAGATGACCTAGGCTATTGCCATTCATGCAATGAGAGTTCGGACCTGATTGGGCTGTATTGCGTGACCCATGGATACGAGGCTGACAGCAAGGAAGGCTTTAAAGAATTTTTTGAACGCTATGCACCTGACAAGCTGAAGGCCTTAGAGAGTACGCCAAGGGCCCCACGTCAAGAGCCTAAAAGATGGGAAGCTAGAGAACTGGAAGCAGTGCCCACACGGTGGGCAGACAAGGCCAGCGAATTTGTGGCCAAGTGCGCGGCGGCCCTGCAAGAAAATGAAACAGCCCTTGCTCAACTTCGCCGCTGGGGCATTAGCGCAGAAACTGCTAAACTTTGCCGCATTGGTTGGCGTGAAAAAGACCGCTTTTATAAATATACAGCATGGGGCCTTCCTTACGCCAAAAACGGCAACGGCCGCGAGCGGTGCATATTTGCGCCAGAGGGGCTTGTCTTTCCATGCTACCAGCAAGGCAAACTGCAACGCATCAAAATCAGAGTAGACAAGCCAAAGGAAAACACGCCGAAATACCGAGCCCTTGAAGGCGGTTCCACAGTGTATGGCGTTTGGGGCAATCCTGCTTTTCGTGTGTGGATAGTGGTAGAGACCGAACGTGACGCCATTTACTGCTGGCAAGAATTGCGACGCTTTGGCATCGGGGCTATGGCCAGTGGTTCGGCTAGCATAGCACCAGACAGCTACGCGCACGCGCTTCTTTGTCGTGCTGACTGTGTAATCAACGCCATGGACAATGACCAAGCAGGGGCCAAGCGTAGCTGGGGTTTTCAGGAGAACGACCGTACATTTTATTTTTCGCAGTACGCAAGCGCGGTACGGTGGCTAGTTCCATCATGCATGGGCAAGGATGTTGGCGACGTGCCGAGCACTGGGGCTGACTTTTGGCGCATGCTGCGTGAAGCCTTGCCATGCCATATCCGCGCATACTGCGAGAGCTACCAAGAAAGAGCTAAGCAGACACGGCAAAGAGAAAAAGTTAAGAAAGCTATGGTGTTAGATTGGCCAAGCGTGGAGGAATTGCAAGCCCATATCATGGAAATGTCAGAAGAAGGCTACGCCAGCGAGGCGGTCAACACCTATGAAGAATTGTTACTCATGCAAACTAAATATGGCCTTGACCTAGTACGCCATGGCCAGACGCTCCGCATAGAGTCAAAAAATCCAGACCTCACAAAGGCAGACCAAGAATATTTGCAAAATTTTTTGGATAATGAGGTATACGGCCTAACCCCTGCAATACTCATATACGATGACAAGGATTAAAAAAATGCACGACAAATCATATATTTACGATGAAGCGGTAACAAAATTCGGCATAGAGTCACGGCTCAACTTGATGCAAGAGGAAGCCGCAGAGCTCATAGCCGCCATTAACCAACACTTGCGCGGCCGTTGCGGTGTGGAGCATGTGCTAGAAGAAATGGGCGACACCTATATAATGCTCATGCAACTAGCTGTAATATTTGGGCATAAAGCCTTTGATGATGCCTGTTATGAATCAAAAATAAAGCTACAAAATCACAGAGAAAACGCAGAGAAAGAGCGCGAAGATGAGGCAAAGATTATTAATTTACATAAATTAGAAAAGGGCATGATAAGGGCAAGGAAGGTGGACCATGAGCACGACTAATCAATCAGCAGAAAAGATTTTGCACAATGTTCAGCAAGTCTCGCTTTTCCTGAAAAATCAAGGCTTTAAAGTGAGTTACGGCAAGATACGCGATGACATAAAGCGCGGTGCTTTGAAGCCTAGACGGGGTGGCGGCTACACTGAGGGAACAGCCCTAGCCTATGCGACAAACCACATAAGTCGGCGCGAGGTGGACGCGTCAAAAGAAGCCGATGCACCGCTAGGGCCACGGGGCCAAGCCTCAGAAACTGGCTCAGCGGAACGGCGCACAAGCGCGGATGCTGACCTCAAAGAAATTGCCGCCATGAGGGCACGGCAAGCCTTTGCCAAGGAAATGGGCAGGTATACCGAAACAGCTATTTTTGAGGATGAGCTAGCGGCCAGAGCTAAGGCGTTCAGACTTGGCCTAGAAAAGTTCGGCATTGATGCAGCCGAAAAAGTGGCGTCGGTTTTTGGCGGCGAAGGGAACGGGGCCGCGGAACTGGCCAAACGGCTTGGCCTTGAGGGTGAGGCGCAAGAGGCGGCTACAGCCATGATTGTTGACTTTGCCTTGTCCCGTTGCCCTAACTTTACAAGGCTTTGGCTTGTGGAGATCGAGGCATTGCTAGACCCATATGCCACGGACAACTGGTGGACTGAGGAAATGAGGGCGGCATGGGAGAAATACGAAATGCATGCTGACGTTGACGTGCCAGCGGTGGAGCAGTGGGAGCAAGGGAGGGAATTAAGTCATGGAAACTAGCACAGTAACTAGCATGCCAATACCACCATTTAGGCCAACAGCAGGCGAAGCGGCTATTTTTAAAGCAAAGCCTAGAATTTCATCATATGAATGGGCAAAGAAAAATTTACGTATTATTGCAGGACCTTACAAGGGGCACTTGTGGAACCCTGACGTATCACCACAGGCTAGGGGCGTGCTAGATATTATGGACAGGCCAAGCGTTCGCGAAGGCTTTTATATTGCGCCGTCACAGTCCACCAAAACTACCACGGCCCACGCCTTCTTTTTCGCGCAATTAGCGAGGCGTTCCGATACGTGGGGAATTGGTATGGCTGACCAAGAGGCGGCACGGCGTGCCTTTACAGGTAAACTCCACCAATATTTCACACGCTCCCCTGCTTTACGTACCATGCTAGCCAGTGGCCACGACAGCCTCAACAACAGCGAAATTTCATTAGCCGATGGTTCCATGATTTACGCCATGTGGTCTGGTTCAGAAAGCCGCATGCGTTCGGACAGTATGCCATACGTGCACATTGACGAAGAAGATGCATATCAAGACCCGTCCGCCGCTCTTTTGATGACCGAACGTGCCGATGCCTACCATGCACTAGGACGCTCCAAAATCCTGCATACGTGTAGGCCAAAGGGGAACGAAGACCAAAGCGTCATATGGACCAGTGCGCGAAGTCGTGCGCAGGCTTGGCTTATGTACGAGGTAGAATGTCCCGTGTGTCATGAGTATCAAATCATGATACCAGAGCGCATTGTGGCTGTAGATGGTAGCCATGACCCAAAGCGTATAAGGCAAGAAAAATTAGGGCGTTATCAATGCGAGCATTGCAAGGCTTTGTGGACGGACAGCGGCCGCAACATGGCGGCCAAGCAAGGCAGGTGGAAGGCTGTAGAAGGAGGCTTACACGGTGCTACTATTGTGGCGTTCCATTTTCGTTCGTGGGAGTCAACGCTTGTGAGCTTGTCCGACGTGCTGGCAAAATGGTTTGAGGCACAAGGCAACCCACGCTTGATGCAGGCATGGGACAATAACGAATGTGCCAAGCCGTATACTTTTGTGAGCATTGAAGCGGATGAACAAAAATTACAACGCTTTATCAATGATGAGCTTCCACAAGGCATAGTGCCAGATTGGGCCATTGCGTTGACCTTTAGTGCAGATATGCAAAAAGACTATTTTTTATGGAGCGTGTGCGCTCATGGATTAGGACCTGAGCGTATGCACATTGTGGACTATGGCCGCGTGCAAACGTGGGACGAACTCAGCACCGTCATTTTCCAAAGCCGCTACACAAGCCTAGACGGCAAGAGACAAATGGGCATATGGAGGGCCGCCCTTGATACTGGTGGCTCCAAACATGAGGAAAACGTATCACGACCCATGCAAGCCTATAAATGGCTCTTGTCGCAAAGGTTAGGCGTTGTGTACGGGACCAAAGGCATGAGCCGAGCAAGCGCAGGCGTCTTTATTAAATCTTCGCCACTTGATAGCCTTCCTAACGGTAGCAAGCTCAAAACGCCTTACGTGCTTCACTTGATTGACGGCGATGCTCTTAAACGCGTGCTATTCTGGAGGCTTGGCGAAGGATGCGAAGAAGAACCTATTTCATTTCACAGCCAGACAGATAGAGACTATCTAAGGCAAATCGCGTCCGAACGCCTAGAAAAAGGCAAAGATGGCCAAGAAAAATGGGTGCGCTTTCGTGGGAACCACTACCTTGACTGTCTTGTTGGTCACGCCGCCATGGTCCACTGGCAATGGAAACCAAACCTTTCCACCATTGCAAGGCAAGCAGAAATAAGGCCAAGGGCCATGCCAGAACACGAAAGCCAAGAGGTCAATCCGTATACTGGAGGCTTAGAACTTTTTGGGGGTGGACGATGACCAAAAGAGAGATAGCGGTGGCCATGGCCGTTCAGGCCGCTACAAACGGTGTGGGCTACCTCCCCAAAACTGGGGCAACCTGTCCCATGTGTGGACGTAACAAGCTCAAAATTACATGCACAAAAAAATGGGAGGGGAACTATAGAACACGTTTCCACAAATGCACGAATAAATCTTGCCTCATGTGCGTTCTGGACCAGACAATCAAGAGTGTGCAAAGTGGATAATAAATCATTGAAAAAATATTTTTGATGATTATTTAGTAAAAAACAACATTGTTTTGTTGTTTTTTACTATTTTTTATACTTTTTGATTGATTTTTTTGTAATGTCATTTTAATCACTAACTCGACCACAAGGAGATTTATTATGATTCGGTCTCTACGCATACAAAATTTTTATTCTTTTAAAAATGAGCAATTCCTTAATTTGGAAGCTGGCAAGGCGGTTAGTAATGATGACCGTTTTATTGCAACGCCCAGTGGCACACACATTGCTAAAGTTGTTGCGTGTTTTGGAGCTAATGCTTCTGGTAAAACGAACCTATTAAAAGTATTTCCTTTTTTAGAGTGGTTTATAACCTCTTCGTGGGATATGCTCAAAAAAGATGATAATTTAATTTTTTCGCCATTTCTTTTTCAAAAAGAAATTCCTCCTACTACCTTTGAAATTGAAACAGAGTCGGCTTCTGGCGCGCTCTATCGTTATGAAGTAACCCTTACAAACGCAGAAGTTTTATCTGAAAAGTTATACTGCAAACACTCCGATGAGACGAAGTGGAAAACAATGTTTTTGTGTAACCACGCCAATGCTGTCCGGCCTTTTTATTTAAGTGGCTTGGGCTTATCGCTCAAAGATGTCCCTCGTAGCCTTCGTCGTAAAAATGCGTCTTTAATTAGTGCCCTAGGCCAATTGCAAACCCACGCCCTTGATGATTTTGTAAGTACTATTAATTTTTTTACTAACGTAACTCCTAGGGGACGACAAAGCATATCTCGAAATAGTACAGGTACAGCCATTGATGCTTTATCTGAAAATCCAGAGCGCAAGCAAAATATCGAAGAAGAACTTCAAAAATTCGACATAGGTATCAGTAAACTTCTTATAGAAAAAATAAAACTATCCGATACCCCTGTATATGAAACTGTTCAAAAAATTCAGGCAGAATTTTCGCGTATGTTTGAAGGACGAGTAGATATTGATGTAACAAGTAACGATGAAAACTATGTATATACAGTCAAAGGTGTTCACATTGTTAATGATGAAGAATACACCCTTCCTCTCGACGCTGAATCTAATGGTACACAAAATCTCTTAGGATTATTAAATGAGATTGAAATGGCATTGGAAAGCGGAGGTATTGCTGTCTATGATGAAATAGAGCATGGCTTGCATCCGCATATTTTACCACGCCTCTTTGAACTTTTTTATGACGAAAATCGTAACCCTAAAAATGCACAATTAATTTGTACATGCCATTCTGCAAATGTTATGCAGTTCCTACACAAAAAACAAATTTACTTTGCTGAAAAAAATAGCCAACTTGAAAGTGAATTGTTTAGTTTAGATGATTTTAAAAAAATTCGTAATGACGACAACTATGTTCAAAAATACCTTACGGGTGCTTACGGCGCGGTTCCACGCATATGAGTACCTCAAAACCTAAACAGCGCTCTGGGCGCAGGCCACGCACTCAATTTGAACGGCATTTTATAGATGGGGAAGGAAAGGCTGACAAAAAATTTCTTGGCTATTTAAAGATGTTATATAGAAATCAACAAACAACCATTTCAGTCACCATAGGTAGAGCGTACGTTGAAGGTAATGGTGGTAGTTCATATGATGTAGTTCTTAAAGCAGCACGGGTTGCTTGCAAAGATTATGATAAGTTATATGTTTTACTTGATAGCGATATACTAACAAACTCATGTGATGAAATAATTGACCTAGTGAAGAAGTCACGAGGTGCAAAGTCTTTAGGTTTGCATAGCTTAAAGGCAGGTACTTATAGCTGTATCATTGCCATACCATGCCTTGAAGGCCTCTTACTTAGTCTCTTAGGGGAAACTCCCCCTCACGATACTGCGCAATGTAAGAGACGATTCCAAGAACTGATAGGTAAAGAAGCTCACAAGTTAAATGATAGAGATTGGGAAAAACATTTCCCTAAGGATTTAATAGAACAAAAACGAGAAGCTATTCCAGCAATTAACCAGCTAATTATAGCAATGACAGACCCCAAAAAAAATATTTCTTAACAAAAAATAATTTATTGTTTATTTCAATAAGTTAAGGAAAGCAGATTACTTTTCATAGAAAAGAGTAATCTGCTTTTTTTCCCCTTTGCCGTGCCGCGCTCTGTATTACCGTAGAGCGTGAGCATAAGCGTAGTGGCATAGTCCGTCACTGGTGTAAGGTAGACGCGCTTGCCGGCACAAGTAGATATACCACCGCCTTGCTGAGGGACAACGGCACTACCTTTCACAGTATTAGTTCCATTTTTTTGCGAAAGGGCTTTTGCCTTTTCCGCGTCAAAGGGGGTTGAGACTTTAACGGTTTTAAATGTCGGTGCATTTTTAATCATAGGGGTGCAACCACCTAAAAACAAAAGACAACACGCAAAGAAAAGCATCATTGAGCGCAGAAATTTTTGCATATAAATCTCCTTTTTATGTGAAACGAATAAAGGAATCCAATGTGTCGCAAAGGTCAACACTTGACAAGCTTTATCTTTTCCTGCATCGTGGGCTTCCCAAATCTTAAGAGGTGTAGCCGACGCCTTCGCCAGTTCCCAAAACTGGAGAAAAGAGCGGTCTTTTTTGTTTCTACCAATTCCTGCACTAGGTTTATCCTAGAAGCAGTGTATCATATTAAGGTGAAACAACGTCCAGTATCCGCGAGGACTGGCAGCTTCTTAAGAGCTGGGGAACGTTGTTTCACCTTTTTTTGTTTCTAATCCCTAAAATCTTAAGAGGTTGTTATGCGTAAAGATGAAAAAGCATTTGAAAGTGAATTGGGAAATTTGAGCTATAATATTGGGACATTGTCTTACAATATGCGCAACTTTGAAATGTATGTCATTGATAATATTAATGAAGAACTTGAAAATAAAAATCACGTTATAGCTTATTTCTCCATGATTAAAGAATATACAGAGAACTTAGACAAAAAGGGTGAAGAATTGCTGAGCGCATATGACGCTTTATATAAGCAAGTCATAAGTATTGTAAGCATGGAATATGCCAACGATGCAAAAGATATGGTGCGCGTATTCTTGAGCAATAATACCATCATCTTAAAAACACTCAATGACGTTCGGGCTTGTGGTTTATCCGTTCATGATGAAGTGGTTTTGCGTAGTGACAATACCATCATACCCAAAATGGACAGACGAACAGGAAAAGAAGTGCCCTTTTTAACCTTCGTGGAGGAAAAAGCTTATGTCTAATGTTACCCTTTTTGCTTTTGATGATGCCCTTATTCGTGTTCATATGGACGAAGAAGGTAATCCATGGTTTGTGGCTAAGGATGTATGTAAGATTTTGGAACTAAGCAATCCAACTGAGGCTCTTCGCTCTCTTGATGAAGATGAAAAGATTACCCTCAGTAATTCTGAGGGTAATCCAAGAGCAGGCATTCCACATACCTTTAACTGTATCTCCGAGTCTGGCCTTTACTCGCTCATCTTCCGTTCTCGCAAGCCAGAGGCCAAGAGCTTCCGCAAATGGGTAACGGCTGAAGTCCTTCCAAGCCTTCGCAAGACGGGGACCTATTCCATGCAGGAAGAACCGAAGGAGCGAGCACGGGCATGGGAGCATTTAGAAATTCCAGAAGAAGCCCTAGCCCTTCGACCAACACTTCGGGAACGAGTGCTCAACTTGGCCATGCAAGGGGCACGCATGGGAACTGGTACGCAAGCCGAAGTACAAGAGTTGTTCCACTACTACGCCATGATTATAGGTGCGCCGCAAAAATTCCAACAAATGGAAACAGGCAAAGAACGAGAGAAAGCAGAGACAAAACAAATTGTGGAAGCATGGGCAGAAGAATATGGCATTTGCCGCGCACAAGGTGGCAATGGCCAAAAAGTGCAAGCCAAAATCTTGTATGAGGAATTTTCTATGTGGGCACAGAGGCAAGATATTTATATCTCCATGCGTGCTTTTGGCGAAGTTATGGCAACGCTTTTTGCAAAAAAAACGTCCAATAGAACATATTATTGGGTAGACAGAGCAATGTAGAATAAATACAGATAGATAGGCCAGTTTTCTTTTTGGAAGACTGGCCTATCTTTTTTATAAAGCCAAAAAACTTTTTTCCTCTTTGGCACACCTTTAGCTATTATATAGATAGAGCCCATATAAAAAACCCACGTAAGCCACCCAAAAAAGCCATTTTCCAAAGTAGAGACTAGAAATAGTACTTTACTAGAAATAGTCTCTACTATCTTCCCATGACCACGGCCAACATGTATTTTTTCATAAAAGTACATGTTGGCTTTTTTCATGACCAAAGGAAAAGACATGGCAACCACAGCAGAACTTAACGAACGCTTAGCCCTATATAAAGCGGCCGAAAAAGCCATTTTGCAGGGCAACCAATCTTACAGCCTTGATGGTGGCCAAACGTTCACTAAGGCAGACCTTGGCACAATCCGCAGTGCTATCAATGACTTAGAGGCGCAAAAAAGCAAGGCACAAAGTGGCCGCGGCTTTGCGGCCTATCAGGTTAGGTTTTAATATATGAACATTTTTCAAAAAACCTTGGCCGCATGCATGGGCCTAGTGAGTACGCGAGCGGCCGCTAGCTACCGTCAAAAATGCCTAGCCTATGCGGCCGGCCGACGTTCTGGCCCTAATGGCGCATGGCGGCCCAAAGACGGGCCAGTCGACCTACTCATAGCACGCGATAACAAAACCGTTCAGGCACGGGCACGGGCATTAGTGCGAGACAGTCCGAACCTTTGCGGTGCTATCCGTCGAATTACTAACAATGTTGTTTTTCTAGGTATTAGGCCACAAGTGCAGTTGCGCGGTCTTGATGGCAAGCGTGACCGTATAGCCAACAAAATGATTGAAGAAGATTTTAAGGCTTGGGCTGAAGCCGTTGAATTTTACGACCTGCAAACTTTGGCCTTGCGCCATTTGTGGATTGACGGTGGCTACCTACTCAATATGGCCATAGACAAAAGCTTTTGGGCTCATGAGGGGCTAGTTCCGCTCCGCCCAGAACTCATTGATATAAATGACTTAGACCGCTCAGTGCACGGCCAATTGCCAAACGGCAACATAGCCTTGTGGGGCCAAGAATTTAACAGCCAGCGACGGCCGGTGGCCTACCACATTAGGCGCATGATTAGCCCATTTTTAATGAGCCATGAGACAGTGAGGCTTTCAGCCGAGACGTGCAAGCTTGTCATGGTGAAAGAGCGCATAGGCCAAAGCCAGCCCATGAGTTGGCTAGCCTCCGTTATAATGACCATGCACGACTTCGACGAATACCAGTCAAGCGAGCGCATAGCGGCGCGTCTTGGCGCGGCGTTCGGTGTGTTCGTCAAGCTCCCTGCTAACGATTACGGCGGTAACGATTTAAACGGGCAACCTCTTGGCGGTACGCTAGGCACGCTAGCCGGTGGACGTTCCACCGATGGCCGACTGATACGACCTGAAAAATTTATCAGTTCGGGCCGCATCGATACCTTGCCGGCCGGCGCAGATATTGCCGTTGCCAAAAACGAACGGCCTAGTTCCTCCTATGAGCCTTACAACAAAACGACCTTGCGTAATGCGTCAACGGGTATCGGC
This sequence comes from Pseudomonadota bacterium, assembly GCA_044433065.1. Taxonomy (GTDB): domain Bacteria; phylum Desulfobacterota; class Desulfovibrionia; order Desulfovibrionales; family Desulfovibrionaceae; genus Nitratidesulfovibrio. Next base: position 40,474 of record JAWXUA010000002.1, on the reverse strand, counting down.
ATGAGCGCTGAAGCGTTCAGCAATGACTATAGCGACGCGTCGTACAGCTCAGCCCGTTCAGCAAGCCTTGAGGAACGGCGAGGCTACAAGGTGCAACAGAATGAACTCAACACCAAACACAATAATTTTATTTGGCGTCACTGGTGTGTGTTGCGAGCCGAGTTCTTAGGCGGTGGCCCAAAAATTCCCGTCAATTGGCAAAATCCCGGCTGGCAATGGGTGGACCCTACTAAGGATGCAACGGCGGTTGAAAAACGCTTGCAATTAGGCCTAACTACACGCCGTCTTTCATGCGCTGAAGTTGGTCTTGATTTTGATGAGGTCATGGAAGAACTGGCTGAGGAAAGGGCCGCTATGTTGGCGCTAGGCCTCAACCCTGAACCATGGGCCACTAATACACAAGCGACCCCAGAACCTGAAGCAGAACCAAGCTCAGAACCAAAAAGCAAAGAGGAATAAGCCATGCCAGCTAAACCCAAAAAAGGCGAAGGCAAGCAAGGATTTTTAAAGCGTTGCATGAGCGCGGCCAAGCAAGGCGGCATGAACGAGAGCCGAGGCATGAGCGCTTGCATGGGCAATTGGAACGCCAACCTTGCTGACGCTGACAACGATATAGCGCGGCTAACTGGTGTCGTGACCCTGAACCTCAATGGCGCAAACGATGACCCAAACAACGCAACGGACCCCACGGACAACACCAAGCCAAAACGCTTTGCCATTCTGGCCTATACGGGCAAGGTTGTTAATTTTGGTTATTGGCGTTTTATCATTGATTTAAAGGGTATAGAAGCAAAGGCCAGCTTCCCAGCCTTGCGCGAGCACGAACGGGACCGAGTCGTGGGAATGTGCGACAGCTACAAAAACGATGCTAGCGGCATGCACATTTTCGGCAATTTCTCAAACGCTACGCAGGATGCGGCCGAAGTTTTAGCCCTCGCTGAGGAAGGCTTTCCATGGCAAGCGAGCGTAGGCGTAAAAGCCAATGAAATTGAGATGTTAGAGGCAGGACAAAAGCGCAAGGTCAATGGTCAAACCGTTGAGGGACCGCTTGAAATTTGGACAAAGTCGCTTGTGCAAGAAATTTCTTTTGTAAGCCTTGGCGCAGACGATGAAACAGCGGCCGTTGTCATGAGCGACGGCGCACAAAAAAAGGATGACACTATGGACCCTAGACTTTTGAAGATGCTGGAAAAATTGGGATTGAGCGAAAACGCAAGCCTTGAAGAAGCACAAGCTTTTTTGACTGGCCTTGCTACTGACGGCGTTGACCTTGCGGCGGCCTTTGCTGACGCTCAAAACCAAGCACCAGCACCAAACCCAGCACCAGAACCAAACCCAAACCCACAGCAAAGCATGGGCGCACCGAGCCAAACCAACAACGGCGCACCTAATCAGGTAGACCTTGCCGCAGACCGCAAGCGTGCCGCTGATATTATTGGCATGTATGCACGCCTTGGCCTTCCAAGTGCTGACGCGCAAGCTTTGGCCTTTTCTGGCGCTAGCCTTGATGAGGCACGCACCAAAGCCCTTGATGCCCTTGAGCTTTCGCGGCCTAGCGTTGGTGGGCTCGCAGGTATGACCGAAGGCGACAGCGAAAGCGATAAGTTCCGCATGCTTGCCGCCGAAGGTATGTATTTGCGCTCAGGTGGCCGCGTGGACAAGGCGGCCAGCGGTAGCGGCGAGTTCCGCGCAATGACTTTGATTGACTTTGCACGCCTTGCCCTTGAGCGCGGTGGCCATTCTACACGCGGCCTTTCAGCTTCGCAGGTGGCAGACAAGATTTTTTCGGGCGGTAGCGTTCGCTTGTCCGCGTCCACGTCGGACTTCCGCGCTATCTTTATGGACGTTGCCAATAAGCGTCTTTTGGATGCCTACAACGAAGTGCCGCAAACTTGGCGGCCTCTTGTCAATATCGTAACCGCCACGGACTTCAAACGTATTTACGGCATTTCTCTTTCCGAAGCTCCCGATTTTCTTGAGGTCAAGGAAGGCAGCGAATACCAAAACGGTGAACTCAAAGATAATCAAGAAAGTTACAAGGTTGCAAAGTTTGGCCGCATCATGTCCATGACCCGTGAAATGATGGTCAACGATGATTTACGTGCTTTTGCGCGTATGCCGCAACTGTACGGAGCGGCGGCCGCGCGTAAGGCCAACGACCTTGTATGGAGCCAAGTCACGGACAACCCAAAGCTTTCCGACGGCAAGCCCGTTTTTGACCTGAGCCGAGGCAACCTTGCCACCACTGGTGGCGCGGTATCCTCCGCAACGCTGGATGATGGCCGCGTTGCCATGCGCACACGCAAGAGCCGAAGCGGTAACTTGCTGGACATTGTGCCAGCCTTCCTTGTGGTTCCCGTTGCTCAGGAAACCAACGCAGAAATCCTTATCCGCTCCATGGCCAACCCTGAAAGCGGCATGAACTCCGCAACCCACAACCCATGGCAAGGCCGATTTACCACCATTGCAGAACCACGGCTTGACCTGAAGAGCACCAAGGCATGGTATTTGATTGCCTCCCCTTCACAAGTTGATACCGTAGAAGTGGCCTTCATGGACGGCAACGAAGCACCAGAAATCATGGAACATGAAGCTTTCCGTACTGACGAAATTCAGTACAAGGGACGCCTTGAAATGGGTGCTAGCGTCATGGACTCTATGGGCATGTACAAAAACGCCGGCGAATAATCGCTAAGTACGTAAAAATAAAAGGAGTTTATCATGGCACAAGGACATATTCAGCACGGCTACACCATGGATTACGTCAACGACTCCACCAACGACATTGCAAGTGGTGACGTTGTTGTCATTGGTGAAATTGTAGGCATTGCCATTACGGACATTGGCGCAGGTGATACGGGCGCAGTGGCCACCGAAGATGTATGGGAAATTGTCAAAGCAAGTGACGCTATCACACAAGGGGCCCTTGTGTACTGGGATGATGAAGGTGACCCCGTGGACGGCGTAGAGGGTACGGGCGCAATCACCACCACGGCCACCGACAACATGCTTGCTGGCATTGCGTGGACCAATGCCGAGGCTACGGATGGCGTCGTGCACGTCAAACTCAACGCGTGCATTATTGTGAACATTACTGAAGCCACCGAAAGCGACGGCTAAAAATTAGCCTCCCCACAGCCAGCCGCCGCCTAGCTTCCTCTCCTAGGCTGGGCGGCGGCTACAAAGGGACTTTATGACTGGCAACATCTATCTAGCTGAATATACAGGAAAACTTATGGACAGTGGCGTTGTTAAGGCAGGTCTAGCCGCAAGCCTCACCGTCATTGTTGATATAGTGGACGGGCCAGCGGTGCTACTTCTTAACCTATTAATGTTGCTCATGATTTTAGATTACGCGTTTGGCTTTTCGTGTGCATGGCAAGCTAACACAATCAGCCGTAAAAAAATGATGAGTGGCGCAGTCAAAATTGTGCTGACACCTGTAGCGGTCTTGATTGTGGCGGCTCTTGATTATGCCTTACGTGTGGTGGCCAGCTCATGGACGGAGCAACTAGGCTTGAGCTTTTTTGTACCGTTACGCGATTTTTTCTTGCTGTATCTATGCGTACATGAAGGGCTTTCTTGCCTTGAGCATTTAGCAAGCCTTGGCGTTCCCATTCCAAAGGCGTTGCTGACAAGGCTTTCAAAGTATCGCGATGCAATCGACAAAAACGAACAGGAAACGGGCAAAGAGGATAAAACCGATGGACAAAACAATCTGGCAAAATGACCTAAACTTTATGACCGCGCTTGGCATGGTCCTAGATGCTGAAGGTGGTTTTATTGATGATGTTGATGACCCAAACGGGGCCACTAATCGCGGTATCAGCCTTGCTTTTCTACAAGGCCTTGAGGCCGAAAATGAAGGCGATGGCGACGTAAACGGGGATGGAGTGGTGGATGTGGAGGATGTGCGAGGCATGAGCCACGATGAGGCGGCCGAATATTATTACAAGCATTTTTGGTACGGCGTAGCGCGTGACCTCCCCTATCCCCTTTCAGCGGCCTACTTTGATGCCACAGTGAATTGCGGCCATTACCAAGCGGCCAAGCTTTTGCAAAGGGCCGTCAACGAAAACGCGGCCGAAAATGTCTTGCACGTTGATGGCATCATCGGTCCACAAAGTATGGTTGCGGTCAAGCACGCCTTCGCCGCCGGCGAGGCCAAGGCCTTGCTTTTCGCCTTTGGCCTCATGCGCATATGTTTTTATGCCGAGCTAGCGGCAAGCCCTATCCGCGCAAAATATTTACGCGGCTGGGTAAATAGGGCACTCACGGTGTCCAGTGTATACACCTATATTAACCAAAAATAAGGAGCTTAACATGCTTGTTTATAAACGTTTTTTACTCTTGGCTATGGTCATCATGGTGACACTTTGCGCCGCTTGTACCGAGGTTGAGCGTGACAGTTACCGAACCCTTGTCATTGCGGCCAACACCTACGACGCCACCATGTCCGCAGTAGCCACCGCGCACGCTGACGGAGCCATTAGCACCGAGCAATACGAAAAGGTTAAAGTGGTGGCAAGCGTGTACCACGGGACTTTCCACACGGCGCGGCTTGCCCTTGAAAGTTATGTTTCTCTATCAGAGAACGGCACAGCCAGCACCAGCGACCAAGAAACGCTACTGGCGACGCTATCGACCATGACCACACGGCTAGCGGAGTTATCAGCCTATGTCTATGAAATTGGCGTCAACGTATCAGCCCTAACGGAGTAATCATCATGAGCACCACAACATATCTTGAAATCCTGAAATTGGCCGTCACCTATGGCATTCCTGCAATCATGAACATTATTGAAAGCTGGGACGATGCCGAGGAAATCACCGTTGAAAAAATTGAAGCCCTTGCCGCATTGGTGAAAGACCCTGACGAATACGACGAATTGGCAGGCCTCACGGCTGAAACGGCCGCCACCACGACCGAAACAGCCGAAGCCTAGAAAGGATTGCCCATGCCCAAAACCATAGAGCAGACAAGCCAAGACCTTTGCCAAACAGCACAAAACCTATGCCAAGCGGCGCAGGATATGGCGGCTATTTTTGCTGACCCTAGCGGCCCAGCTAGTGCCGTGACCCTGCAAAATGACAGCCAAAGCCTTACGGTCATTGGTATCATGCGAAGGCTTGGCAGTGCTTCGCCGGCATGGATGGTCACGGGTGTGGGCAACCGTTTGGCTTTGTGGGCAGAACTAACATGCTTGCCCACGGGCCTTGATGCTGACGTTTTAGATAATGTCATAGGCATGACCGTTACAGACAGCCACGGGCAAACGTGGAGAGTTGCGGCCCATTGTGAGTCCTATGGGATTGGTGACGTTCTCATAGCCCACGTGTTCGCTCTATCTCGCGCACAGACTAAGGGGGGTAGGTAGTGGCTAGCACAGCGAATAACACGCTTTTTCGCATTGAGGATGATTCTACAGAGTATCTACTCAGCCTAGCGCGGCGTTTCCCCACGGAATTCAACAAAGCCCTAGCTAGCCTTGGCTATAATTTGCGTCTTAATATGCTGGCCGCCATGAAAAATAACGGCAAAAGCCTTGGCCTAGAGCCTCTTTCTACTATGCGCCAATATAGACGCATGGAGCTAGGCAAAAAGGCGGCGGCTGGCAATTTGAGCGGTAAAGGGGCTAACGCCTTTGAACTCAAAAAGGGGCCGAAAAAATCGACCCAATCTATCCCTAATGCCCTCAAACGCTACCGCTCAGCACGTAGCTATGCCAATGGCAATGAAAAAACCATAGGTGGTCAAATAGCGCAGGTTGTGCGCTACAACGTGGATAAATCTCAAATGCGCGTGGACATTGGCACGTTGACCACATACGCCTCAAAATTTTTTGCGGCAGTTCAAGGCGGTGAACGAGGCGGCAAAGGCTCCTTTCCCTTTGCCGGAACTCAGCCAGTCACCCCAAAAATGCGCCGCGCATTTTGGGCGGCAGGCGTTCCTCTTGCGCGTACAACTATGTCAATCAAACAGCCTGAGCGGCCCATAGTATCCAATGTTTACAAAAACAATCAGGCATGGATACGCGAATTTTTGATTAACAAAGTCTATAAAATCGTAAGCGACAAGCAAAAATCTAAGGGCATTAACTATCTATTTTAAAAGGGGAAATCATGGACGCCACAAGTTTTTCCGTTGCCAGCATTTGGGCCAATGCGCTTGATAAAGACGCCGCGCTTAACACCTTTGCTAAAGATAAATTTGGCAAAGATTTTACGGTGCATGTGGGCTTTGATGTGCGCCAGCTTTTGGATGAAAGCGACGCTCCTTTCATTGTCCTAGACCCAGAGGGACACGCTGAGGATGCCGGCCATATGAGCAGGGCCCACACAATCAACATTGCGTGCGCCATTGTGGATGAGGAATGGGAACAGGTGGATGGAGGGGCTAAAATAATGCGCGGCCTCAAACGCCTTGATAGCATCATTTTACCGCGCATTATTTCAGTTGTTGACAACGCCATGAGTGGAGCCACACGCGGAAAAACCACCGTCTCCTATGACCTGTCTTTTTTTCCGCTCATTTATATTGACGCCACAATCACCGTTGATATTGCGCGGCCAATTGGCAGAAGAAGACCATAACCATTTATCATAAAAGGAAAATCATCATGGCAAATCAAGTCACAGGTGGTAGTAGCCGAATTACCCTGTACCGTGAAACGTCCCTCAAAAATCCCGATGCAGATACAGGCATTGAGCTAGCTATCATTTCTGAGGGATTTACAGCAACAGCCAATAAGTCACAGCAAGCCGTCATTACGTCGAAACGCGGAGCCGCCAAGCCTAAGCGCGGCCTCAATACCATGGCCGGCAGTCTGGAAGTGCCAGCCTATGCGCCGCAATTGGGCCACTTGTTCCGCGCGTTGTGCGGCGCACCGACCACCACCACAGCAACAGCCAAGGCGTGCACAGCCTCCGCAGTTACGGACTTAGGGAGCGGTTTTGTTGGTATCCCTTGTGCTGGCCATGGCTTCCTGCAAGATGGGCGTATCTCCATCGTAGGGACCACCAATTACGACGGCGCATATCGTGTTGAGGCAGGAACTACGGATGATGTCATTGCCATTTCAGCACCGTTTATTGCCGAGACTTTGACGGCTGACATGTCCATCTATCGTGGACGTGTGGCCACCATTAGTGGCGCAGTGGTCCAGCTGACCGAGGCGGCCGAGGCGACCGACAGCACCGATGCCGTTGAGGCTACCGTAAAAATGACCACAACGGAGCTACACGGGCTCTATGTGGGCGATACGATTACTATTAGTGGCACAACCAATTACGACGAAACGTACACGCTTTTAGATGGCACGACGGAAAAAAGCCTTGTAATCACAGCAAGCTACGAAGAAGAAACATTGACCGCCGCCCTAGCCGTCCCTCAATTTTATGAACACGTTTATGCATTGCCAAAGGTTCAGCCCTCCGTATGCCTTGAAAAGGTATTTGACTTTGACGATGGCGCAAGCTCAAGCCCAGTGCGCCGCTTTTTAGGCTGTAAAGTCAATGCCTTAAATGTCAGCCTTGGCGGTGATAGTGCGGATATGTCCGTAACTATGGACATGTCACCACTTGAGGAAGTGGCCACAAGCGCGGCTTTGAGTGATGAGCCAGCGTATCTTTCTAGCGCCGGCTTTTCCGCCATTGAAGGGAGTATTTTTATTGGTGGCGAACGACGCGGCGACATTGAAAGCGGTTCGATCACAAGCTCTTTTGGCATTGAGACCAAGGCCGCCGTTGGCGACCGAGGCTCTTACAGCCGAAGCAATGAAGGTGAGCCGGATTGTAAGGTCACTCTTTCAACATTCCTTGAGACTGACGAACTGCAAAGCCTTTCCGACAATGATACGACAACCTCTTTTACTGCTGTCTTTTGCGGAACGGATGGCGAGGAATTGCACTACAATTTGCCAGAGGTTGAACTGTCCACTTCTGGTGTATCCATCACTACCAAGACAGGTTTGATGCAAGACATTACAGCTATGGCTTTTGTAGACACAGCAGACACAGCACTTTATCTGACCATGATTAACCGCGTATCTACATACGCTTAATTGCGTATAGCGACACACACAAACAAGGAAAAATACAATGCCTACCTATGAAAGCATGACTTTGAAAAGTGGCGCACAAGTCAACATTTGTGCATTGCCGTATACCACATGGGAAGAACTGGAAGATTACCGTGTTGAAGCCCTTGAGGAAGCCGTTAAGTACGGTGATGCAGGGCAAACACAATATTGCAATTTGTGCATCTTGCGCATGAATAAAGAGCTTAGACGCCGAAAACTGACGGCCGTTGTGGAGAACAGCGAGGAAACGCTGGCTACTCTCACAGCTCTTGACGTGCGCGAACTTGAAATGCGCATCGACAAGAAGAACTTTGCCGCTGTGAGCATAGAAAATTTGTCCGAAGCTGGCGATACGCCAGCAACCCAAACCGCATAAAAGCGTGTGCCGCTTGCCGTAGGCGTGCTGAGCGCAGGCGGCAAGCGGTGGACTGCACAAAATGCTCCGAACGCCAGCCAAGGCTTTTACGTGAGAATGTGGACGCGTGGAGGCTATGGCTGGCGCTACAAACACAGTGGCGCATAGGTTTTAATGGCAGAACAGGGCTTGACTATAACGCCATGTATTTAGTGGCCAACACGTTAAACACGGTTATCAATCCCGAAATGCTAGGCAAAATTCAAGCGCTGGAATTTGCGACACTTAGCTATCAAGATGAGCAAGCCAAGCAAAGCGCCTCATAAATTATTGTTGTACAAGGAAAAAATATGGCTGACCTAAACACTAGAATTATCGTATCCGCAAGGGATGAGGCTACAGCGATTTTTAAAAGAGTATCGACGGAAGCGGATACACTAGCAAGTCACCTGTCCAGCATTCAGGGTATCGCGGCTGGCAGTCTTGCGGCTTTTGGTTTTGGGTCAGCCATTAGCGATGCTACAAAAAACGCGACAGATTTTGAGACTGCATTATGGCAGACAAGCAAAGTCACCAGCGAAAGCATGGAGTCTATCCGTTCGAAAATACTTGAAATGCCTTCCGAACTTGGCACCGCTACGGAGCTAACGGAAGGCTATTATCAGGTAATGTCAGCAGGTGTTACGGAAGCTTCTGAAGCGATGGATATGCTTACGGTGGCCTCGCAGACTGCAAAGGCTGCTGGCGTTACGCAAGCGGAAGCCATTAACGCTTTAGCAAAAATTATGAACGGCTATGGCGATGAAATAACGGATGTTTCGACCGCCGCCAATATGCTTTTCGGTATTGAAAAGTTGGGCATGACTAACGTTCGTGAGCTTGCGCCGCTTATGGGTGACTTGTCAGGTGTGGCCAAGGCTTTAGGCGTTGACTATGCAAGCCTTGCTGGTTCCATGGCTTTGATAACGCAAACTTCAGGAACATCTTCTACAGCGGCTACACGGCTTAACGCGCTTTTTATGGAAATGATGAAGCCTTCAGCGAACCTAGAAAAAGCGCTGAAGGCGGTTGGTGCGGCGTCGGTGGAAAGTCTTGTGGAGGCTGAGGGGTGGGCTGGCACTTTACGTCAAATAGAGGAGGGAGCTTCAAAGACGGGGCAAAGTTTAGCCACGGTTTTTGGTAGTAGTGAAGCCTATCAAGCTTTTATCAAATTGATGAAGGATGACTTTACTTATGTAGAAAATTATACAGCAGAAATTCTTAATACAACGGATGCGCTTTCTAATGCTTTTGGACGTTATTCTAAAATTGTACAAGGGCAATATGATATACTACAAAATAGCCTGACAAATCTTAGTATACGTATAGGAGAGTCGTTTGGCGGCGTTACTTCTGGTACACTATCCGCGTTAAATACGGGCCTTGAAAGTGTTAATACTAATTTTGAGCTTGTAAAAGACAATGCTATTTTATTAGCAACAGCTTTTACAACGCTTACTGCTGTAAAAAAATTGGCGGTTGGTGAAAGTATTGCCCTTGCGGCTGAAGATGTTAAGCTCCATGGCGTTAAAACAACGCTTATAGAGCGTACACTAGGCCTTGATTCAGCCCAACAAAAGCGCTTAGTGACGCAAGCGGCGCTAAAAACAGCTATAGTACAGACAGCACAAGCCGTTGTAACCAGCGCGGCGGCCGAACTTAAAGCGGCGCAAGCGGCCGTCACAACAGCGGAAGGCCAGCTTGCGGCCGCTCGTGCTGCTGGCACTCTTGCAGTAAGTCAAAGGCAAGTAAGGCAAGCCGCAATTCTGGAGCGTAACGCGCTTATAGCTCTTGATGTAGCAAAGGTTGACCTAATAACAAAGACAAACGCTTTAAGTGTAGCACAAGGGCGACTGTCAACGACTATTACAACGACCTCAGCGTCTATAAGTCGTGCAAGTATTTTAGCCAAAACTCTTGGTACTAATTTACTTACGGCGCTTGGTGGGCCTGTAGGACTTGCTATTACAGGCGTTACCACAGGTCTTATGTATATGGCTATACGTGAGACAGAGGCAGAAAAAGCCGCGGATAGCCTACGTAAGGCGCAAGAGGCTAATAGTGAAGTTTTAAAGCTCTTGTCTGGTTCGCAGGATGACTACAACGAAGCGCTGTCTAAGACCGTTGACCTCATGCAAGAGCTTGCAGTGGAGAAGGCAACGGAAGCCATGCGCCAGAGCATGAGCGTCATAAAAAATGAGATAAAAGCTTTTACTGAGGAATCAAGAAGTGGTTTTTTTGGGGCTAATATCAATGCCACGATATACGCTAGTGAACTATCAGAGCTAAAAAGTATCATGGCCGCAGTTGATGCAGGTACGGCTAGTGCTGAGGATTTTGCTGAGGAATTAACAACGGTTATACGGCGGCTAGAGGAAACAGGCAAAGAGGGGACACAGCTACACGCGGCGTTAAAATCTCTTTTTACTGAAAATCACATATCAAATATTTTATCAGCGCAAAATGTTTTGCGTGACGCTTTATCACCTAAACAGGCGACCACAAAAGTTGATACTGGGGAGGAAAATAAGGGGGGCACTCCCAAGAGTTCAGGCCTAACGGGGGGCACAACTGGCACTGATGAGGCGCAACGTAGGCTAGAGCAAGAGGCGGCGGCTATAGCCTCCCTTGAGCGTGAATTGCAAAAGTTTTCCATGAGTGACCAAGACTTTCAGGAATGGGACCTCACTAATACCATCTTGCCACAGCTCATGGAAAAGACGGGCAACGCAACGGAGCTAGTCAATGCTTTTGCTGACGCGCAAAGGCAAGCATGGAACGACGCGGCAGTGCAAGCGGCCATGCAAAGCCAAGCCGAGGCTATGCGACAACAGCAAGAGCTGTACAGCAAGCTAGCGGAACTTTCTGGCGACTGGAAGGCTTCCCTAGACCTACAAAATAAAGCCATTGAAGAAGAGGCTAATAAATTACGTGAGGCATTACCAGAGCTTACGGCATATATTGATGAGTGGGAAAGGTTATCAAAGGCCAAGAATGAGGAAGCCGCGGCTGTTACGGCACGCACTGCTGACTATGATGCACGTATAAAAGAACTTAGCAAAGATGAATACTATAGTGACCCTGTAGCAGGTATAGAAATAGCATGGCTTAAGGCTACAAGTGGCCTTGATGGATACCGTGACCAAATGCAAAGCACGTTTACGGATGCATTTTCTACTATACAAAGTGCTGGTACGGATGCTTTTACAGAACTGTTCACCACGGGCAAGCTTGAAGTAGATTCTTTTTTTGCCAGTCTTGCGTCACAGATAGCCACCATGGCGGCCCAAGCGGCGGCCAACTCCTTGATTAGTGGTATTTTTTCCGCTCTTTCATCGTCATTTAGCTATGGCACAAGCAGTGCCACAAGCGGCGCAGTGTCTAGCATTGTGGCCTCCGTATTTCACGATGGCGGCACGGTTGGTGCTGGTGGCGCGTCTAGTTATGTACCAGCGTCGGTCTTTGCTGGTGCTAAACGCTATCATACTGGCGGTTTTTTGGCGGCTGACGAGGTTCCCATCATAGCGCAGACTGGTGAAAACATTATTTCGCGTTCGGACTCAGGGAATTTAGGTGGCAAGCTTGATAAGATTGCTAGCCTCTTGACCAGTCAAAATAGCGGAACAAGCACCAGTGAAAGCGGTGGCAATATCAATATTGCCATGGTGGATGATGGTTCTAAAATCGACAGCTATTTCCAAACGGCCAAGGGCTCCAAGACCTTTACAACCATGCTGAACAATAACAGGCAATCAATCAAAAATGTAGCTAACGGAGGGCGTGCATAATGGGGATGATGTTGGTCTTTGTATGTGGCTCCAAGATGGATTGCCACGTCACTCCGCAGGGAGTCCAGTCTTTGAGCGTACATTACGGGCGTCGTTCCTCGCAATGACAAGGCTTGTTTATGGTAGTTCATTCTTTTTTCGCCGTTCTGTTTAGCTGAAATGAATGATGTAAGAGATTGTACAACGTCCCACGGCTTGTCATTGCGAGGAAATGCGCTCCGCATTTTTCATACAACGATGAAAGGCTTAGCGCATGACGTGGCAATCCATCTTCGAACTACAACCGAAGGATGTAGCCCTTGACCGTAGCCCTAAGATGGATTGCCACGTCACTCCGCAGGGAGTTCAGTCTTTGAGCGTACATTACGGGCGTCGTTCCTCGCAATGACAGTTGCAGGGGGCGTTGTGTATCTCTTATATGAGAGACCTTTTATATAAATATTTGGTAAAAAAGGAAAAGCATAATGGCTTATACAAGTGGAGCAATCACCGACCCGTCAACGTTCATGGACGTGCTCAAAACGTTTTTAGTCGCGAACGGCTGGACCCTCTTAGACGATGTAACAGAGGCTAGCGTTATCACGTCCACATACAGCACGCGCACAATGTATTATAAATCAAGCGAAGATGTATATATTGCATTCCAATCATACACGTATGAAAGCACGTCAACAACAATGTATGAACGCGTCACGACCATTGTTAATGCCGTTATGCAATCCTATGAAAGCGGTGTTACACTAGCCAATCAATATAACTCACGATATTTTAGATTTAGATTGCATGATACGCGCACGCGCTATTATATTATTGCCAATGACCGACGCGTAATTATTTCAACGGATATGTACGGGCGTTCTACACTTACCTATGTAGGCTATCTTTTGCCGTCCGTATCTGCTGAATTACTTCCTAAACCAATGTTTGTAACAGGGACTAATACGCTAGGCTTAACAGTAACAACAAAGACTTTTGGCTCTTTTGCTATAAATACAGATAGTGGCACGTCCACAACATTAGCCTATGCAAAATTGTCCATTGCCACAACGTATTATGCATCTATCACGCCTCTACAACTCACGCCTAAATATATGTACGCCACAGAACGCTATGCACGTACAACAAACGATAAACAAATGATGATACCTATCAACGTTGTGCACAATTATACAGATGACTATGGCGGTATTTTAGGCATGGTGGAAGGTATTTACACAGCCTATGCATGGAATGGTGTCAAAAGTTTTGACCTATACACCGATTCTGACGATGTGGAATATCTAGCTATTAGTGGCGCATCGGACATTAACGACCCTATTCTAGCTGTAAAACTTTCATAAAAGGCCATTACTATGACTGTATATGCATCTTATACTATTGTTGACCATGCCGACTTATTGACAAAGGCCAAGGCGTTCTTTGTTAGTAACGGCTGGACTGTATCAAGCGCAACAGATACGACCTTTATTATTACAAAGTCTGGCGTATCTCATAGAATTGTGACAGCAAATAATGGCAAATTTAGCGACTGGACATATTCCAGTATTAACTATGATGCAACGTATGAATGCACCATAGGCATAGGCGATACAGTGACAACCAACGTTTTTTGCATTGTGGGTGCTATGCCTTTGCCATGCGTTGTGGATTTTTTCATCTTTGATGATGGCGGCGTGCTCATTTGTGCTGAAGTAGCAAGCGGCATATGGGCGCAGGCCTATAGCGGTTTTTTGGATACGTCACTAAGCGGTGACGGCTATTTTGATAAAATTATCAGTGGCTCTTATGGCGGTGGCGTGCGTACTGGTTATAATAGCGCAAACAACTACCGTATTAATCCAGCCATTCTTGCAGCGTTGAGAGGTTATGACGGTTTTTTAAAAGCCTACAATACAGCCGTAGCGTCAACTAGCCTTTTTGTAGGCACAACGGTGTCCAGTAGTATCGATGACCTTTACCAATCCGCCACAACCTTCATACGCCAAGCTGACGGCATATGGGTATCCTCAACCTGTTCTGCAACGACTTACCCCTCATATGCAACAGGCATTGACACAACCTTCACCTTTGACGGCTCCACCTACTACCACCAAAAAACTCACCCTTTATACAGCAACGCGGCCATATACAACTTTGCGCCGTACTTTAAAGACATTCTACCAAGCCCTATCTATATTCCTGCTTTATGCACAACTGCACAGCCTCTCATCATGGGCCAAGTAAAGAATATGTACTATGTTAGTGCAAATTCTAATGTAGTCTTGCAAGAAGAAATCACCATAGGTGTATACAAATTCCGCGTCTATACCATGGGCAATGGGGCTTATGCGAGTTCATCATATCACTATCAATATCTAGCCGTGCGTGTGGCGTAAATGTCCACTAGCTCCATAGATAGCGCTTTTATCCCTAGCCTTTGGGCAGGCTTTGGCGCAGGCACACACAGCGTTGTTGATGATGTTGCGGTGTTCACTGGCGCGTGTGTGCCTGAATGCCGTGATTTTTGGGCGTCCTACGCGCTTTTTTCGCCTAGTTCCATTGATGTAGGCGTTGTCAATTTTGACTATCCCTACATTTTGACCTTGCATAATCCTTATGCAAGTTCAAAAACGCTGACTTTTAGCAAGGCCAACTGGGCCGCCATTGATGATAGTATCCCCACAACATTGACCCTCGCGGCCAATGAGACTGTAAAATACACTATTGCAGTGGAGCAAGACGGTGATGCCACAATCAATGGCGTATTAAGCATAACCGTAGACGGCACGACACACACGCATACCGTAACAGGCACGCGCGGTGCTTACCTGCAACCGTTCATGCAGACTTTACTTGAGCCACCATTTTGTTCTGGTATTGCTAGTGCCGTTGATGATGTGGCATATCATGACATTGCCATAGCACAGCCAGTATTGCACTATGAGAATATCATCTTGTCTGTATATCTAAAAAATTTGCAGACTATTATCAGTGCCACAACATACGCTTTTACAGTGTTGAACACCTATGACAAAGAGGTGACATACACTATTTCGCGTACTGATTATGATGGTATAGTAGACTCTCTTGGCGATACATTAACGCTAGAACCATTTGAGCAAATGACTATTACGGTCATAGTGTCCCTGTCTGGCCCTTTCAGTATCAATGCCACGTTGTCGCTGTCATATAATGGCGAAACGGCAAGCCACATTATCACGGGCATACGCGGTTCTGTTATCCCGTTCAGGCCTATTACTGGCATGACAGAAGTTTGGGAATGGAAAACTGAGGTCTTTACCAACTATGACTATTCAGAAACATACCTTGCTTTGCGTCCAGTGCCTCGCATGAATGTAGAATGCTCATATCATCTTTATTACGGTACGGATGCAGTACGCCTTGAGCGCATGATTTATGACATGTACTCCAACTCTTTCTTATTGCCACGTTTTGAGATGCAGAGCGTAGCAGTGGCCACGGCAGGTTCTGCTAGCCTTGATTGTGATACTGCATTTGGTGGCTGGGAAATTGGCAGTGCTGGCATTGCATGGAAGAATAGCCGAGAATATGAAGTGTTTGAAGTTGCAGACTTTGATGAGTATGGCATAACAACGGCAAACCTGTTCACGGCAGACCTTGGCGCATGCATTATTATGCCTTGCTCAACTGTGTACATGCAAGACAACCCTACAAGGTCTGATACGGCAACGGATTATGCAACGTTCACTATTTCATACCGTCTTGAAGATGTTCCATATTGGGACATTCCAGATCCAGAGACTACACTAGAAGGTGTTGAAGTGTGCGACATGCCTTTATATGTGGATGCCAGTTCGTTGCAAAGAACGTACTATGTCCCTGCTGTAATCTTAGATAATAGCTTGAGTACACCAATTACATTGCATGCTAGGGATGTTGCTACACAACAATATCAAGTGACAGTGCCATGCAATAGCCTTGATGAAATCATGACTATGCGAGAGTTTATCTTGCGCCGTCAAGGCTGTGTACGTCCATTTTGGGCTAGCTCGCGGCGGCATGATATTGAAGTTGTTAGCAAAGTTGCAAAAGACACAGAATATCTTGAAGTCGCTGGGGGCAATACTGGCGTAGATAGTCCAGTTACTAAAAGCCCTCGCTCGCTCTTACGTATTGAATTGGTGAATGGCGAGGTTATGTATAAATACATACGTTCAATAACTGCGTATACAACAGATACGGACATGATACAGTTGAACGACTATGTATATACAGAAGAACTTGAGCCAGACGACTTTAAGCGTATTTCTTTTATGAGCCAGTTCAGGCTTAGTGCTGATAGCGTGAGCTGGGAATGGGCGCATGCAGAAAAGGCAAGCGTGACGTTCACCTTGCAGGAGCTGTATGTGTAGGGGGGGTGGATGTGAGGAAGGATGTAGCCCTTGTATGTGGCTCCAAGATGGATTGCCGCGTCATGCGCTATGTACTGCGGTCTTTGGACGAAAATCACGGAGCGCATTTCCTCGCAATGACAGGTGCAGGGGCAAAGTTTGCGGTAACAACGTGTGTCATTGCGAGGAACGACGCCCGAAATTGACGCTCAACGGCTGAACTACTGCGGAGTGACGTGGCAATCCATCTTCGAACTACAACCGAAGGCCAAGCCCTCCCCACACTCCAAACCCTAAAAGGCTATCTACATGAGTACAACCAGAGATATATGGAATTATTTCTTTAAAGAGCCAATTGTGGAGCTCTACAAGTTTACTTGTGGCACTACAACATACACATATATAGCCACAGCAGGGGAAACATACACCTATGATGAGCTCATATATTATCCAGAATACATATATAGAACGTCGCTGAGCTTTTCAGCAGACTTTGCAAAAGACACTATTACATTGACAATTCCAGCAAATAACGACGTTGCGGCTATGTTTTTAGTGTCACGGCCAGAATTTGCATTGCAACTTGAAATATATCAAGGCACGTTCCATAGTGGTAATTTCATTTCTGTATGGCAAGGATTTGTGACTGGTGCAGGTTTTACGTATTCAGGTTCTGACTATTCTTGCGAGTTATCGTGTGAAACAAAAATTTCACGCATGGAACGTTTAGGGCTTATCCGTTGCTATCAGTTGTCTTGTCCGCACACGCTTTATTCCACAGCGTGCGGAGCGTCCCTTACTGGGGCTACAACAACAGCCACAGTGACCAGCGTAAGCGGCACAAAGGTCACATTCAAGTCAACGCCTAGCAATATTGCGCATTATGTCATGGGCCAGATAGTCAAGGCTGACGGTTCACGGCGACTGATTACCTCATATGACACAAGCTCTATCACGATGGAACGGGCTTTCAGCCTTGAAGTTGGCGATAGTGTCACACTGTATAAAGGATGCGACAAAACAACGTCAACATGCCAAAGCCGCTTTAATAATATTCTTAATTACGGAGGCTTTCCTTTTATGCCTGATATCGACCCATTCACTTCTGTGATTAGCTAGTATGTTTAGTTTAGCATCATTTCTCATTTCGCTTGCTATTTCTATTGCATGCAGTGTTATTGCGTATCTTCTTGCGCCTTCTGCATCGGATAGTAGTAGCGTAACAGCAGATGAACTGGACTCACCAACAGCAGAAGAGGGTATACCTATACCACACGTTCGTGGAACGCGTTTTGTTTCTGTTAATTGCGTTTGGTGGACGCCAACAGGTACAGTAGTTATTAAAAAATAAAAGGAAAATACAATGGAAAATATTTTTATACAGCCATGTGATTTACGACATAAGAAGCATATTCATTGTATTGAAGGGCTTGAACGCTTTTGTTCACGAACTGGCCTTGACTGTAACGACCTCATTAACGGACGCGTTACAGTGGAAGAAGTGGAAGCTACGGGCCAATACATGGGCCTTGAGGTGGCACGCAATGCACGCGAGCGTATCAAGGGCAGCGAGGATGCATAAATGGGTGGCAAATCATCGTCAAGCTCAACAACAGTTGGCTATAAATACTATATGGCTGCCATTTTTGGTCTATGTCTTAACATGTCTAAATTGCTTAAAATTGTTTACGGTGAGCGCATAGCATGGGAAGGAAGCGTTGAGCCAGACTCCACAATAACGGTGAGTGCAGCCAGTCTTTATGGCGGCACTGACACGGGCGGTTCTGGTGGTATTTCTGGCACGTTCTACCTCAATGGCGGCGATAGTGGCCAAGGCCGTGACCCAGTGGTGCAGGCGTTTTTAGGCACTGACGAAGTTCCAGCGCATCGTGGTATTGTAACGTTGTCTATGGGTAGTACATATACATTGAAAAATGATGCATATACACTAAAAAATACCTATGCAGACGGTGCGTATGTGTCTGCATATTCCGCCTATTTTCGAGGATTGTATTGTAAAGTGCAAAATTTGGGCTATGACTGGTATCCATCAAAGGGCACTATTGCAGATACAGAAATCAATCCAGCGCACGAAATACGCGATGCCCTCATCAATCCTGACCTTTCTGGGCAGTATTCCGCAGATGACCTTGACGAAGATAGCTTTATTGCGGCCGCAGATACGTTGTACAGCGAGAATTTTGGGCTTTCTCCCGTTTGGTCTGACACGTCCACAAGCCAAGAATACATTGATACACTCTTAAAACACATTGACGGCACATTAAACCGTGACCGTACAACAGGCAAATTGCGTTTGCGTTTGAATAGATGTGACTATGATGAGGATGATTTAATCACTTTGAGCACTGGGGATTATTCCGAAGTGTCAAGCCTTGGCGCGTTGGCGTTGACCAGTACGGTCAATAAATTGACTATTACCTATGTGCGTATGACTGACGTGGGTGAAGAAGATGGCACTATGACGGCCGAAAATATTGCTAATATTGCATTGCAAGATGGCTATGTCTCCGCCAATTCTGATACGTTTGAATTTTGTACCGATGCCATAGAGGACTTGCCAAGCCGTATTTTACTGCGCGAATTGCACGCCGCAAGCTATCCGCTGAAAAGTTTTACATTAAAAGGCTACAGCGAAAAAATGAATGCATTGCAAGAGGGCGATGTCTTTATATTGAATTTTCCTGAAGCTGGCATTGAAAAGCTTGTAAGCCGCGTTATGGAAGCCGACTATGGTACATTAGATGACCATACTATTACATTAACATGCAGTGAAGATATCTATGGAACCGATATAGCGTCTGTTGTTATCTCTACAGGTACGAGCTGGGAAAGTCCTTTTGTGGACCCTACAAAGCCTGTTGTGTATGTTATGTATGAAGCACCGCTTTATCTTGCCAAAATGACAGATGGTTATGAAAGTACTATGTTGACAAGTTATCCAAAGGGTGGAGTTGTATTCAGTCTTGCGGAACGCTCAAACAGCCTTGATACGTATTATAGCCACAATATATACGATGATGATACAGGATGGACAAGCGTAGGCGATGGACAACATGCATCTAGCACGTACCTTTTTCTTGCACTTGGCAAGAAAGATACAGTCTTATCTGTCTATGATGTATCTAGCATTGAGCTTGCAATAGGCAATTTGCTTTTTGTGGGCACTGAAATCATGTCCATTACGGCATTTACTGACACGACTATAACGGTCTTGCGCGGCGTTTTGGATACGTTGCCACAAGACCACGCGCAGGGGGCCAGAGTGTGGCTGCCTGCCGAGGACCAAGGCGGCTATTGTGATGAAATGTTTACAGAAGGCGACACGGCAAAAATTGCCTTGACTACGACCAACACCGTAGGCACATCAACGCCGTTGCAAGCTGACCTGACTTCCACGGCCATGAATGCGCGTATTTTTAGGCCCATGCCACCTGCTTATTTATTGTTGAATAATAGCTATTTACCTGAAACATGTAGTGGCATTATCGCTTTGTCATGGTATCACCGTTGCCGCCTTGAACAGCAAGATGTAGTGGTAAGCCAAGACGCTGGCGACATTGGCCCAGAAGATGGCACGACGTATACGATCAAGTTTTATAGTGAAAATGGCGAATTGGTCAAAACTGCATCGGGTATCACGGACAATTTTTATACGTGGTCAAGCGAATTGGCAGACAGTGGCCTAGCCGTTTGGGACACCACGGCCTTGACTGGCGATGCCATGCCGTGCCGCTATAACAGTGACGTTACAGTGGAGCTTTACAGCGAGCGAGACGGCTATGCATCGTATCAAAGCTGGAGCCATGGAGCCGCTAGAAATGTGGGTGAAATTAATGCACCAACAATTACCGGCGTTAACGATGGAGCTACAGGGGTGGCATTAAATCCAGTCATTACCGTTGGCGCGTTTGCATCTAGCGTAGATGAAAGTCCCGTGACCGTGAATAATGTTCGCATACGCTGGACAGTGGGCAATACCGTTTATGAGGAATTTCATACGCTGAGCGCAAACGGTGGCACTATTACAGCCACAACGGAACTACCTCACAGCACAAGCGTGAGCCTAGAATGTACGTGGGCAGGCCAGACTAGCGGAGCCGGCAACTCTACAACAATAAGCTTTGAAACACTTATGCCGGTCATTTTTGCGCCAGTCTTTACTGAACCAAGTGACGAAGTGGAAAGTGGTACAATAACGGCGGCCGTCAATGCCATGACGCATAATTTGAGCAGTAGCTACAGCCATACGGCAACGTCATGGATGGCTAGCTCCGATGCTGACGGTGAAGTCATATTGCAGGAAAGCGTAGAAAATGGAACGGATTTACGAAGCCATACGTTCACGGATGTAGTGGACGAAGGTGAGACCGTCTATCTTTGGGCCAAGTTCCATGTGGGCGAGCTCGAAAGTGAATGGGCAAGCATTGCGGTTGAGCGCCTAGAAGCCGAGCCCGAAATAGAAACAGAAACGGAAACCGAAAACCAAACGGAGCAATAAAATGGAACAAGTAAAATTCTATGTGCGTCAAGTGCTCATCGGCATTGACCAGTTAGGCAATACGTTATTAGGCGGTTGGGCCGATGAAACGCTTTCAAGTCGCGCTGGCCGGCTTGGCTACAAGTGTAAAAAGTGGCGATTTGTGCGCGATTGCATCGACTGTCTCTTTTTCTGGGATTACGAAAAAATCGACAACACCTACACTATGCGCCATTGTGAGCTAGCCTATTTGAATGAGCTGGAAAGACAGCAATGTCCACCGGAGGCTAGGCAGGGACAGGCAAGGCAAGAGTAAATAAAAAAGCTCAGTTGTTCGGCAAAACCGAATAACTGAGCTTTTTTGTGTTTGGGGGTGGGCTAGATAATTCGGAAAAACCGAATTTTCTAGGCGTTTGTTGTGTCTTGGCTTTCTGATTCCACGTCACGGCCGCAGTGTTTACATACGTTGGCCTCGTTTTGTATCCACTCCGCGCAATATGGGCATTTGCACTGATTAAGTGGCGTACCGTCACCGTTGCCAAGCAATAAAAGAATTATCAGCATGGGAGGAAACAAAAAGCAAAGGATGGCCCAGCCAACAGTTGAGCGGCCATTTTTTCGTGCCGTGCTTGATGCTATGCAGGCGCAAACAATAAAAAATGCCAACGTTGCGATATTATATAAAAGAAACATAAGCCCTCGCTATACCGCCCTAGTACGTATAGCGCACGCCAAGCATAATTTGATGCGAGGCAATGTCTTTTGCTTCAAGATGGCCTGTCACCCCTGCAATAGTGGTGCTTTCTGTCTTTGCGTCACCGGCGTTCAAATAGCGGTAGCCAAGGTCGGCACTCCAATTTTCTGTAATCTCATAGGCAACACCGGCTGTAAGGTTCCATGCAAAGTTGTTTTCAGTATGGGAGGCAAAGCCCACAGCACCAGCAATATCACCTTTCATGCTTACCCATGCAATACCAGCACCGACGCCGACGTATGGCGTAAAGTCACTATTATTTTTAAAGTCATAAAAGGCATTAAGCATTAAGGTGTTGATGCCTATTTCACCATTTGTAGGCACTGTATAAGGGAAGCCCGTAGCGTCAATATCGCTAAACATGGCAAATTCAATTTCAGTTCTCACGGGCATGTTACATAGAACGTCAAAGTCATAGCCCATGGCCAAAGCACCACCGAAAGATATTTCATTGAATGACGTACTATCAGACCCCAGCCCGTCAACATGAATGGACCCGTCAAAGGTATTGAAATTCATGATAACTTTAGGGGCATAGTAAAGACCTAGTACAGGCTCAGCGGCCACAGCATGGCCAGACATGAGCAAACAGGAAAACAAAGCGAGTAATAAAGATTTTTTCATAAAGGCTCCTATAGATGATAAAATTTATCACCTATAGAGATGCCTTTCTTTACTTGTCAAGCTAAATGAAATCTTTTTTCATTTAGAGAATACAAAGATACATAAAAGGATTAACAAAACATGCTTTTACCGCAACTGGGGCATGTTTTGAGGTCTTTAGCTATGGCGATTTTACACAGTGGGCATTCACTACGCCATGTTATTAATTTAAAAGGCTTTTTTCTTTTGGGGCTAGTCTTTCCACCGCCATTGATAACACGCAAGCCTAGGCGGTTTTTTCCAGAGCAAGCGTATCTGGCTTGCTTTCGGGCTTGCTTTCACCCTGCATGCTCATGCCCATGACCACACGCAAAGCTTCGCGCACCTCTTGAGGGCTTGCGCCGTTACGCACCATCATTTTTTCCACAGCTTCAAGACGTGCTAGCAGTGGGTCACTTGTGATGGCCGCCTCTTGCACGGTTTTTTGTGCAAATGGTTCGCCTTCGCCGCTTACCAACCATTCATATGACAAGCCCAATTTGTTATGCAAAAGTTTTAAATCTTGAGCCTTTGGCCATTGTTTGGCCTCTCTCCACCCTTGCACCTTGCCAACGCTTACGCCTAAAAACTTGGCAAATTTCCCATACGACGGTTTGCCAACGCAAAACTTATCAGAATTTGAAAAAACTTCGTAAATAAAACCAAAGTGTTCCCACATAATAAACTTTTTTCCAGTATATTTTTAATCAAAAGAAGTTGACTAATAAACTTTTTTCAGTTTAAAAAGAAGTCAACGCAAACAAAAACATAAAACAAAACACAAAGGAAGTTCACTTATGAACCAAGACCAATCTTTAATACAATGCATGTTGACTAGGCAAGAGGCGTTCACCGTCTTTATGCGCCGAAATGGCTACTCTTTTGTCACTCTTGCCCTTGAACTGGGCTTGACCGCTAGTGCTGCACGTCAAATATCCCTAGCCCAAACTATCAATAGCCGCCGTCACCAAGCCCTTGTAAATCTTGGCTTTCCTGCTGAAATTTTGCCAGAGGTACAAGACCCTAGCGAGCGGATATTCAATAAAACCAGTAACAAAAGTTTGCCATTCTTTGCAAACGCAACTGTGTAAAGGAGACAAAAAAATATGTTGCGAAAACACGGGCACATACGGCTTGAAACCATGAGCTTGCCAGTGGCTTTTAGTCTTGCCGTATCAAGTTCGGTTTTATCCCGTGAAACCATCGCGAATTACATGGGATGGACGCCAGACAAGGCGGCACGTTTTTTCAATAAAAATGATGACTATTGGCCGTCTTTGCCACATTTGCCAAAGCTATGCCACGTTTTGGGCAATACCATTTTGCCAGAATGGGCTTTCTCCGTAGCCAACAAAATGCATAGGGAGCACGCCAAAGGCTATGAATATGCCCACAGTGCGCCACAAGGGGACCAAAGAAGCGCGCAAGAGGTCTTGACCGTAAACAACACACTTTCAAGCCTTACAAGCCTTAGCAAAGAATTTACCGACGTTTTGAAGGTGTGCGGTGAAGCTGTGCTTGATGGCGACATAGACGCAAAGGAGGCTAGGCGCATCGTTCGGGAGCTAGAGCAGGTTGTGGGGGCCGCTACTACTATGATGGTAAAGGCTGATAGATTATGCCAACAATTACAAGGAAATAGGAGAAAATGATGGCTCACCCATACGGCCGAGTTTATAAACCAAGCTTTTGGGATTTACTAGAAGAGTGGAAGGCTAAGCGAAAGATGAAGAACATGAGTAATGATGAAAAAGAAGCCTTAGCCGCTAAGGCCTTAGCCGCTAAGGCCTTGGCCGCTGAGGAAAAGGCAAAACAGAAAAAAGAAGAAATGATGGGAATTTATCAAGAGTTTGTGGCGTTTTGTGAAAGTAAGGGGCTTGGCCCTTACGAGGTGGGATGTTTGGCCATAGCTTGGGCTAGAATAAAGGATGTGGAGAATGCGTTAACCAATCCAGTTTTTATCTTTAACAGGAACGAAAAAGGAGCACACAATGGCTAGCGTATACGGTTTTGCTGGGCGACTGCAAATCATGAAAATTGCGGTCAAATTGGAGCAGGAACGCGGTATTGATGCAGTCCTAGAAGCCTTTGATGCCATTGAGGAGCGCATTCTCAAAGGCACGCCGTCACAAAACAAGGCCAAGACGCCACGCATTATCGAAAAATTTATAGAGCAAAGGCTTGTGACGTGCGAAGGTGCTAAGGTCAAAGTTGGCGAGGTCTACAAGGATTTTACAAAGTGGTGCGTTGATGAGGAAAAAATGGAGTCAACGGGCATTATGAGCTTACGCGCTTTTGGTGAATTTTTGACGCCTATTTTCTCTAAGAAGGTGAGCAATTTTACCTATTTGCAAAATGTGAGCATAAGCCATGCACGCTAGTGGCCCATTTTCCATACACCAAAAAAAAGCCCATGAGCTGCGCCAACAGTTCAGGGGCCAAAAACCAAAAAAGGATTTTTACATGCAAAAAAATCAGTACAGCAAAAATTCTCAGTCTGCAAGGTGTCAAATGCGCTTAATCCTCAATGGCAGACCTTGCACCATATTTGCCCAGTCCATGCAAGAGCTTGTGGCATTGCTCCGCGGTCTTTGTCCTTCTGGCCGTCTTTCTGACCTAGTCCATAACTAAAAAACAACGGTGGCCGCGTCTAAACAACGGGGCCACTTCATAAAAGTAGGTGCATCATGACGCAAAAGGAAAGACAGAAGGCCAAGCGCGAAAGCCAAAAAGACAAGCAGGCCAAAGAAGACAATATGACAAAAGCCTTAGCAATTGTCATGGCAATTAAAGACACAACACAAATCTTTGTAGAGTGCCTTGTGGATAGTGGCGAGATGAAGGGGCGGCTTCGCCAACAGGTGAAAAAAATCGACGGATGGGCTGAGGCTTGCGTCAAATGCATACGCGATGAAGTGCCGCTCACCAATGCCAGAGAACGCGCATATATGCGAAAAATCGACACTATGAACCATTCTCGCAAGGTCATTGTTGGCTCATGTGCTGACTCCACGTTCAACTGGACCGCATGGATTTATGCGCTTGACGTTCTTTTGTGGGACGCAAAAGCCATGCTAAAGCCCATGACCAAAAAATCTTGCTGGCGGTATTTGTGCATGGTCTGGGGAACGCTCATGGAGTGGATGCTCTACACAGTCAAGGATGAGCGCATGCAAGGGCCGTATGTGGGCTATGATGCTGAAGCTATGGGCATGATATTATACAACCATATGCAACAAAATTTTCAGTTCATCGGTGGAGGTTCTTAGTTATGGCACAGCAAAAAATATCAACAACTGACCAAAGGCCAAAACAGTATAAGCAAGACCTCGCTGATTTACATATAGCACCAAAACGCAAATGCTTTACGTGTGGTGTGCCTACATATGGTTTTGAATGTAGCAAATGCCAAGAAAAGCGGCATGCTAAGGGGTATTAGCATGAGTACCCATATCAATATGAAACGCATTTGCCCACGACGTAACGATGTAATCAGTGATGAAGAATGCTGTGCACGTTTTGAACAGACTACACGAAAAGATATGCTTTCAGTTTGTCATGCGTGCACAATGTCATATTGGCAAGAAATTAAAGAGAAATACACACAGTTGTATAAGCATAACAAAGTCACTGAAAGAAAATTGCGGTCTTTAGAAAAGGCAAAAGGAAAAAACCATGCATAGTGAAATCATTCTTGTGACACGCGAAGAATTAGCCGCCATTGTTGGCGATGCAGTCCGCAATGAACTTGGCGCAATTGTTCGCGAAAGCACCTTGAGCACGGCCGCTTTAACAGAAAAAGAAGCGGCTCAATATATCAACCAAGCACCGGCAACACTCCGAACATGGCGCAATCAAAGCCGCGGCCCTGCATATCAAAAAGGCGCACGCGGCATACGATACGCCAAAGAAGACCTTGATGCATGGCTCAAAGGCAATCGCGTACACACGGCAGATAGTGCTAAGCCTAATCGTCGTGCGGCTGTGTGAAAACATTAGAGATGGCGGCCGCCGTTGCGCGTCTCGCATTGTCTGCAAGGTGGATGTAGCGAGCTGACATATCCGCTTTTGAGTGGCCAAGTAAGTCCGCTATCATGATTTGCTCTTGTCCAGACATGGCAAGCCACGATGCATAGGTATGCCTAAGCGTGTGAAAAACCACACGTTGCTTGCGGTCCGCTATCTCTATGGGCTTGCCGAGCCTGTCCACTTTTCCCGTATTGTTAAGGCCAAGGTCTTTGACGGTACGCTCGAAAGCGTCGCTAGGCGCACGCATGATGCCACCAGTTCGCGATGGGAAGATAAGCGCGGCACGGCTGCCAACTGGGATGGTCTGCAACATGGCCATAACAGCCTCAGTCATGACCGCTTGACGTGCGCGGCCGCTCTTACTTTCGCGTATATAGATTGTCTGTGTACTGTAGTCCACGTCACCAAAACACAGCGCCGCTATCTCTCCAAAGCGTAAACCACAGTGCATGGAGATTAACGCCATATCATGCATGCGCGGTGAACGTTGTAAGAGCGCATCTAAGAGTTCTCGCGCTTCATGTGGCGTCAAGTATCGTGTTCTTTTGTTGTTTATCGGTGGCAATTCTATTTCAGTAAAATCAAAGTTGATAGGTGTGCATTTTCGCCATGCTATCATTTTACGTATAATACGACGAAGTAAGGCAATAACATGATGCACAGATTGTGTTGATAAGCCCTTGCGATTGAGTTCACCTATTAAGTTGGCTATAGTATGGAGATTTATATCATGAATATAGAGTGTGGAAATAGTGGCAATATGTTTGCTATACAAGGTGATGTCTGCTTTAGTGGTCTTGCCTTGTGCTTGCAAATGGTCCCGAAGGTACAAAGCCCATGCATCGGAAACGAGCATGGAGGGCGGCGTGCTATCTGTATGGCCCTCAGTGGGGCTATGGGCCATGTTATTGATGGTGGCAGGGCTATGGGCCATATTCTGGCCCACGGCGTCCACAGTGTCGCTAGTGGCCTTGTACGAGGCTATACGCTTGCCAGCGATGAGGTCACGTCGGATGGCCGCCGCAAGCTCAGCAGTCATGCCCTCGCTACGCCAGCCGATGGACTGGCGAACACGCTTACCCGTTGTTGGGCTGTAGTAGTCTGCGATGTAGCAAACGTCCACGCGGCCACGAAAGCGGCGCTCTTTACTTTCACGATAGTAGACGCCTTCAAAGCGTGTCTTGACGCGTGGGTTAGACTTGCCTACAGTGCCGCCTTTGCTGGCCTTTTGAGCGTTAGAGCCTTTGCTGTTTTGTGCCATTGTGCCACCTTTTTTGTGTGCCCAAAGTGTGACCATATGCGTAACCAGTGCGAGCTCTTGGCCCAAAAAGTGACCAAAAAGTGCCCATGCACCGCAACCACAAATAACATGCAAAACATTTTTTGCAGTGTTTTTTTAGTAGTATATACATACGTCAACAATGGCATGCAAGTAATTATTTTGTGCGTAACAGCTTCCCAAGCAAAAGGTCGCGGGTTCAAATCCCGTTTCCCGCTCCAGTAAATTCAAGGACCTACAGTATATGTGCTGTAGGTCCTTTTTTCGTTCCCAACACCATTCCCAACACCAGTATGAAAAATGGGCTTTAAGGGGCTCTACACTAAAGAAGGGGGCTACACCAAAGAAGGGGGCACAGGGCAAAAGAAGTCATTTCAACGGACAAAAAAACTGCTCTCTATCAAAGAGAGGGGCACACAAAAAAACCTGCACGCCATACAGTTGTATAGCGCACAGGCTTTATTGTATCTAGTCATCATAAGAACCGACACAAAATCCAACATCTATTGCGCCACAAGGCCACCATCAATGAGATAAACGCCGCCAGTCATGAAACTCGCGCCATCGCTAGCAAGGAAATAGACAAATTCAGCGACTTCAGACGCTTTACCCACACGTTTCAGTGGATAGTTCTCTGCTTCGCTTTCCCATGTTGGACCACCTTCTTGAGCCGCCGCAAAGATGCGCTCGGAAAGCGGCGTCACAATGGTCGCCGCGCAAATGGCGTTGACGCGGATATTCTTCGGGCCAAGGTCAATGGCAAGGCTACGGGCAATCTGACCAGTGGCGCCCTTGGTAAGGCCATAACCAAAGCTATTGGCTTTGCCGATATGGAATTGGTCGGACGAGTTGATAATGACACTGCCGCCGCGCTCCAAAAGGTACGGCACAGCGATGCGCAAGGTATTTACACAGCCTTTGACGTTCACGTCGAGCATGAAGTCCAGCTCTTCATCAGTAATATCGAGCAAGCTGTTGCTACGGTGGATACCTGCATTGGCGAAGATAGAATCAAGTCCGCCAAAATGCGCAACCGTTTGGGCAACGGCGTTAGCAATGTCACTTTTATTGCGCGTATCACCTTCAAAAAACAGAACATTGTCATAAGTAGCCGCAAGCTTTTGGCCTGCTTCCACATTGATATCCATAAAGCCTACATTCCAGCCCATAGCGTGAAACTTTTCTACGCTTGCTTGACCGATACCCGTGGAGCCGCCCGTAATAAAAATAGTTTTTGTCATGATATTCCTACAGTATAGATGAAAAAAGGACCATTAGCATAGGCAAAAGAACAAGGGAAAATACAGGCCCATGAATATTCAGATAGTAGGGGGAAACGATGTGTACGTCAAATATCTATGTCGTTGGTGTCCATTGGAGATTGCTCACGCGCTTTGTGTTTAGGTCTTCAGGGCGCACAGATTTAGGTATCCCAAGAGAGCGGCCTACATTGACTTGTTTTACTTTATTGGGGCGCGAGGCCTTTTCTAGGGCTGCAAAAGGTAAGACGCTTCCGCCATCGTCAAAATAACTATCAAATTCTTCAGCGGTCATTTTGTACTGGCAAAGAAAATGAAATGGCAGGTAGCCTTTCTCGATCCATGTTGCATCGTATCGAAAAGAAATTGTAGTCGCATTAACCGTGCGTATTTCACCACAAAACGGTTGCCGTTTAACACCGTCCATTATAAGCTATAAAACGTCATAGAATGTACATTGCATAGGCTTCTAGAACGTGGTGTCCCCATTAAAATAGGCAATACCTTTCCTTTTTTCTTTTATATTTAATTGTTTAGCTCAAGAGGTGTTCATGGCTCCTTTAGAAAATACTTCCCATCTTGATTTGTCACCCATTTTGGAACCGTTCAACCATACTGCAAATATTGCTTGGTTATGCATAGAAAATCAAACTCTAGCACCCCTTTTCGAAATTGGTGTTACTGAAATTTTTACATTCTCCATCGGAATTTTATTTTTTCTTGCTCTTTCTATCTATACATTTGTAATGAGTTTGTATTGCGTACGATACATATTCTTAGGTTTTAAATTAAGAAATCTTACAAAAGTTGCTAATACCCCCGATACTGAAGAAAAAATCAGTCAGCAAAGAAGCATTTTAAAACGCATCAACCCATATTTTCTCGACTCGCTTACGGAATATAATGGGAAATTGTATTCTAACCAAGATATTGAAACGTTTTTTTCGACCAAAAGCCTTGCTCCTTCCATTCTACACTCGAAACTTCTTCCTCTAGCTCCTATTCTCCTCACGGGGCTTGGAGTTTTAGGCACGTTCCTTGGCTTGCAACTAGGTCTTAGTGGCCTTGAACTCGACGGCGATACCGATAAACTCCAACACGGCATTAGAGCTGTGGCCGAAGGTGCTGCCGTTGCATTTGCAACATCAGTATACGGTGTTTCGTCCAGTCTTTTGCTTAATATCGTTGAAAAAATTTACTCTGCTATTTGTTCACGCACAATTCATGCTTTACAGGCAACTCTGGAACAACTTTTTCCTCCTTTCCCTGTGATGAATGTTTTTACAGCCATTGAGCAATACAATAAAAATTTTGATGAAAATTTGGGGGGTCTTGCTGAACAAATTGGCCTCACCATGCAACAGTCATTTCAGGAGACCTCACAAAACCTAGGGTCACAGTTTGCCAATACTATTAGCTCTGCATCAAAAGATATAAGCACTAGTCTTGTGGAATCTATTAATAGTTCACTTGTACCCGCTGTTGAATCCATTTCAAACGCGGCTCATGAATTAGGAAGTCGTCAAGCCAATAGTGCAGAAAATACACTAAGTGCGCTAATCGAGAAATTTAGCGCTGGTATGGGCGAAGAAGGAAAACATCAAAGAGAAGCAATGGCCAATGCTACGGCCAAAATGGAAGCAACGCTTGCTGACTTTAACGAAGCTATGCAAAGTGTGATTCAAGGCCTCCATGACAAGCAAAGTTCCTTAGCTGAAACCCAAGAGCATAGCATGCAACAACTGCATGAAAATATGCAAATTACACTTCAGCAACAACAAAGCATGATGTCAGTGCTACAAGATACCGTAACTAAACATATGGGCGCGTCAGAAAGTGTTATTGCCCAAGGTCAAGCACTACATAATGACACAAAGCAAACGCAAAATACCTTGATATCTATTAGCGAAAGTTTAGAAAAGACAAGCGGAAATATGACCAGTGCTAGTGTTGAACTGCATTCTTTCAGCGACAATATCCGTAGTAGCATGGAGCAGACCGCAACGTCGGTCAGCAATGCTATGACTATCGTTCAAAAAACATCTTCAGATTATCAAATAGTATCATCTCAATTTAAAGAGACCAGAGATTCACTTGAAGACTTACAAAATACTTTTACATCCGCTTCCACAGAAGTTAAGAATAGCATTCAAAAAGCCCACGACGGCTTTGAGGTAGTCTTTACACAATATACTGCGCTTCAAAATAATCTACAGACATATACAAAAGAAATGGGAGAAGCAACACAAAACCAAGTTAAAGCTCTTGATGACCACATGACCAATTTACTCGCTAACTACGGCAACGCTGTGAATGGCCAAGTACAGGAGCGTATGAACGCATGGAACGAGCAGACAACGGCATACACTAACACCATGAAGAGTGTAGTTCAAGAAATGGCTGGAATTATAGAAAATTTAGACCAACATTCTAAGCAAAAGTAGCAGTAAGCCATGTCATTTCTCACAAGGCGCAAAGGAAGTAATGAAAGTGCACAAGAAAATCCCTATTGGATGTCATTTTCTGATATTATGGCAGGATTGCTTGTAATCTTTATTCTTGTTTGTACGGCACTGCTTTTACAACTATCTGAAGTTAAAGATAAAGTCCTTGCTGACAGTGAAAGACTTCACGAGGCGACTCGTGCTCGTTCTGCAATTTTGCACGAGATAAAAGAGGAGCTTGTGCAAAGCGGTATTTTTGTCACAGTCGTTGATAATGACAGCGTGCTTCGTATTCCTGAAGAAACATTCCATTTTGATACAGGAAGTTATGAAATTCCTAAAGACCGCCAAGACATTGCGCAAAAGATAGGTCAAGTGTTATACGAAACTATTGTTCGCGGCGACAGGTGGCAACACCTTGAAACGGTCTTTATCGAAGGGCATTCTGATAAGCGTGTGGCACGTCGCTACCGCATGGGCAATTGGGAGCTTTCGACCCTCCGCGCCATATCTTTATGGCAATTTTGGCTAGAGCAAGAAGGAGCTGGCATTGCTCTTGATACACTGCTCAATACAAACGGGCAAAATTTATTTTCCGTAAGTGGCTATGGTGCAACGCGTCCTGCGGAAAAAGGAGAAACTCTTGTGGATAGTGAAGAAGCTATGCGTAAAGACCGCCGTATCGACATACGTTTCACCACAAAACAGCTTTCAGAAAAAGACTTGAACAATATGATAGCCCCTTTGCAAGGAAATTAAGATGCTTCTCAAGTCTGTAAAATTATCCTTGTCTTTGCCTGAAATGGTCACTCCTGAATCACAAGATTTCTATAAAAAATGTACCGCAGAGCTTGAAAATGTCATAGAAAAAGTGGGAAAGGCTGGCTCTTCTGGCTTTGCTATTCGCCGTGAAGAATTGCGAAAAGCCACTACAGAAGAAAATATAGGTGCGCTTCTCGCAAAGCCTGCCTATATCCGTCCTCTTATAGATTTATGGCAACATGATGCGCATTTTCTCAAGCGCATCCAGCCGTCACCCTTCCTACTTGGCCGCATAACAGCATTAGTGCAACAAACACGGCACCTACGTCTTGGGCGATTAGCTTTTCGTGAGTGTTTGCATCTTTTTTTTACTCATTACAGCACTCTTACATATCAAAAAGAGCTTGCCCATTTTCTTCAATATCAATTCTCGTGTTACCAAACCAATGAACTTATGTTTGGGCTTGAAAAGCTACAAGAAAAATGCTCTCAATTACTCACACAACAAGGGCATATTGCCTTTGCAACAGAGGCCGCGAAAACTCGATGCTCTATTGTTGATTTAGCAAAATATTATGGCATTGCAATAAACTCTTCTTTTATACAAGCAAGCCAACAAATATACTATATTGAAGCACTTAAAAAGTTGCGACCTAATGAAAACACTGCAAGTGCAGAGCAACTTCTTACAGAGATGCAAAGAGATGACGTTGCTAATGCAAGATATAATGAGGACAAACGTTTAGGACATGAAGTCTTGCGTATTCTTATTGATATTTTGCATGAATCAGACCAAGCGCCTAATGAACTTTGGATGAATACCCTTCTTGGTGTAGGTGGCGACCCACGAATGCGAAAAAATGCTGTAGAATGGTGGAATCACCTTGAAGACCATTATGCAAACTACATGTATTCATGGCTTTCAGCCGTTGATATTGAACTCTTCCTTGAAATATGGAAAGAATTTTCCCAGCATGATGGAGATGACAGTCTACAACGAATGTACCCACCAAGAGAAAAGTTCTTAAAGGGACTGCTTAAGCAAAAAAATGTGGTCCAAAGTTCGC
The DNA here is from genome assembly GCA_044433065.1 of Pseudomonadota bacterium. GTDB lineage: Bacteria > Desulfobacterota > Desulfovibrionia > Desulfovibrionales > Desulfovibrionaceae > Nitratidesulfovibrio. Next base: position 7,125 of record JAWXUA010000002.1, on the reverse strand, counting down.
GGCTTTTTGTTGGTGAAAAAGGGCAAAAGCGTATTAATGCATTGCCTAAAAATCAGCGACCATATACATCGCTTATCAATAATAGAGAAGATTTAGCCATTATCTACTTAAAACTTAGCAAAGGCCATTTCGTAGAAGGTAGCCACAATTTTGCTCTTGCTTTGATGGACAAGTTACCTACAAATTCACCATTCCGCGAATATAAAAAATGGTATTCTAGTAATGAGCTTATTTCTCCGTATCTTAAACGGTGCTATGAAGGAGAATTTGGAAATACAACACTTTTTCTACGAAAAGCGCACAATGGCAACTGGCAACAAGATGTTCATAGTATGCTAGCAAAACTTGACCTAATAATTCCTTATGATGACCTTGTGGACCGCGCTACGTATATGAGGGCTTACCGATGAATATATTTAAAAAATGGTTGCATAATGCCAGTAAAGAAGAAAAAGGCTATGAATATACATATTCTAAATATGGCCTACATTTTTCCTCAGACCAGCATAAGGCTTGTCAAAATGGCACAGTAGCAGGTTTACTTGCCCACCAATTTGTCCTTTTACGTATTTTAGTGGAACAAGGGCTAGCCGAAGACACCAAAGATGGCTTTTTCCTTGAGAACACCACTGCCAATAAGCTTGATGCCACATACCGCGATGTCTTGCAGTTGCCGCCGTTGTGGCATGGTAAACTCCTGCTTGATGTCCGTGGCACCACAGCTTCATCAAATTTTTCGCTTAAAATAACACTTGCCACAACAGGTGCGCACAAATGGACGAGCTATGTTCTGAGAGGTCCAATCCTCAAAGTAGATGAAGAGGAATATCTTCCAAGTTTTTCACACATTACGACTTTACACGCTGTACACCAACATAGCCAATTATCGAGCAAAGAAAAAACAAGTAGTAACAACCTTCAGGCTGTCTACGAGATACAAGAAGCACAACGTAATGATGCTTCTATTTCTCTCAGTCATTTCAAGGATTTTACCATCGCGAAGCCAGAGCGTGTTGGCGTATCTGTCATGGAACAGGCCGACGGTAGTTTAGAGCTGATTCCTTCTTTTAAAAGCCGTAAGGCCCAGCCCGACTTTGAAACTGACTCTCAAGCTGAGCTTGAGCCCAACCTTCAGCGCGACTTTCAAGTTGAGCATGGTTCTGACCCTCTAGCAGACCTTCAACCAGAACATATTAAGGCTTGTCTTGGTCAACTTCAAAAAGACTCTACCTTACGCATTAACAAAACGCTCATTGCCCTTGATGAACAGCGTCTTAAAGCAGTTCATGAAATTCTAAGTTGCAAAGCCATATCTGCAAAGGAAAAGCGTGTTTTCTTGCGTTCACCTGAAGCCTATCTTGATGCTTCTTTGGTTGACCTTGATACAGGTCTCTCTATCCGTGTATACGGCATGGAAGTCTTTCAAAAAGCCTATTTTGGTCAAACAGAAAGTTCAGAGTTATCATGGTTTGCGAGCAATGATGACGCTAAAGTTCTTATGCTGAGTCCTGCTTTGCCCTTTATTCAAAGTCATGAAGATATTGATATATTAGAAAACAACATTCAAAGCGCATTACAAGAAAATAAAAGCTCCATAACTTTTGATGACAAAGTTATATTACTTTTAGATGATGCAGACGAAATAAAAAAGACTATCAATACTATGCGTTGCAATATTGATAAGAAAAATACTAAAGTAGATTCTACACCAGAAAAGAAAAGTAAAGAGAAGTCAGAACATATCACAGTTGGCATTGAAAAGAATGACACAGAGCTTTTTGAAGAGCTTGAAGTTGTTCAACCGCATAAGCCATACGCTGGCGATATAGGCCGCGACTCGCTTCTTTACAAATTTTATGACTACCAAGAAGAAGGTACGCGCTGGCTTGTTGGGCTTATGGATGAAGCGTTGCGTACAGAGAAAGAAACGCAATATACAGGCGCGCTTCTTGCTGATGACATGGGCCTTGGTAAAACGTTCATGGTTCTTGCGGCCTTGCGCAAGTATATGCGATTAAGTGAAGAAAAAGGTCAGCAAAAACCTATACTCGCGGTTATGCCTGTTATTTTATTGGAGAACTGGCGTAAGGAAATAGACAATGTTTTCAAAGATTCGCCTTTTAGTGACATTGTTATTCTCCAATCTGGCTCTGATTTAAAACGATATTGCCGTGACGGCGCGGCTAACGAAACTCAAATTCGGCAAAGTGAAGAGATGCCGTCACATGAAAACTGGCGCTATGCCCTTAAAGTTGGCTCCGTTTTTGGCACTGAACGGCTCGACATGCCTTCGCGCCTCGTACTTACAAATTATGACACTTTACGGAACTATCAGTTGTCCCTTTGCATGGTTGATTGGGGCTGTGTTATTTTCGACGAAGCACAAGAAATCAAAAATCCTAACGCGCTCAAAAGCAGAGCGGCTAAGGGCCTAAAAGCAGATTTCCGCCTTGCAGTATCGGGCACGCCTGTAGAAAATTCTCTTACAGATTTTTGGTCATTATTAGACACTGTGACACCTGGACTTCTTGGCGCATACCAAGATTTTCAAAAGCATTACATACGCCCTGTGGAGCAAGCTCAAAGCACGCAAGAAAAGGACCAACTACGTTTAGAGCTTGGTAAGGAGCTACGTAAAACCGTAGGCAATGTGATGTTGCGGCGAACCAAGGAAGAAAAGCTTTCGGGCTTGCCCACAAAATTTATTCATGACGGCACTGAAGATAGTTCATATCAAGTATGTATGACGGGGAAACAGCTCGAAATGTATAATGCGGTCGTATCCACGGTTGTGGCGGCCAAGCAATCAGGTGATAAGGCCAAGGTGCGCCAAACAATTTTGCCAAGCTTACTTAAATTGCGCGATGTTTCTTTACATCCAGAGCTTCTTGACGGCGGCATTCCAACTCTTTCGACTTCAAAGCAAGAAGTAGAGGCTATTTTACGTCGCTCGGGCAAGCTGGCTCTCATGTTAGATATTCTTCAAAAGATACAAGCACGAAATGAGAAAGTTATTATTTTTGTCATCAACAAGCGTCTGCAAGCAATACTTTCTTGTGCCTTCCAAGTGCTTTTTGGCATGAAAGTCTCTATTATCAATGGTGATACTAAGGCTGTTACGTCAAACTCTGGTAGAGGAGCAAAAAGTCGCATGCAGCTTATCAAAGAATTTGAAGCACAAAACGGTTTCGCCATTATCTGCATGTCACCTTTAGCTGCTGGCGTTGGCGTTACGGTAACAGGTGCAAATAATGTTATTCACCTTGAGCGTCATTGGAATCCTGCCAAAGAGGCTCAAGCTACGGACCGTGTGTACCGTATTGGTGCAACAAAGGATGTTCATATCTATGTTCCTATCCTCAATCACCCCGAACTTGATTCTTTTGACTATAATCTTGGTATACTTCTACGCAAGAAAATTGATATAAAAGAAGCCGTGATAGGTTCAAGTACTATTGAAGCCAATGACTTTGATATCAATCGTGTTTTTGGTGACACATTTTCTGACGATATACTTACTGCTGATTGGCTTCCATCATTGGGCTGGAAAAATTTTGAATTACTCACTGCTGTTCTTGCAGAACGAGAGTTCGGGGGTATTGCCTATCTCACACCTAAAACAGGTGATTTAGGTGCTGATGTCATTATAAAAGACGGCCAAAATACTGCAATCCTTCAATGTACAGATAGTATTCATCCTTTCATGAAAGCAACAAAGGTAAAAGAACCATATACCGCCGTCCATGACTATGGATTACAATTTGACATAAAGTTCAAGCACTGCATTTTTGCTATCAATGCTCCAAGTATTGGCTCTAAAGTCTATGAAAAAGCAAAAGTTTTTCATGTTACTCTTTGGGATAGAGAATATATCACAACACTCCTACAAAAACATAAGGTCAAATATTCAGACCTTACGTCAAAAGAAAACCAAGAGGGTCTTATTTTATAAATGAAGATCTATACAAATATACAGAAAAAATATTTTTGAATGCAATCATAGAAGCATATACAAAATTATCTAAGTGTACGTTAGTATTTTAAGAGTATATTAAGCAAGGGAGGAATACTATGTCTTGAAATCATCCATGAAAGCGTTCACAAGGCTAATGCAGACATTATGAATTGGACAGCAGGAGGTTTTTTATCTGACATGGCGGCAGAGGGATTTATGGTTAGCTATATCATGCAAGGTATTATGCGTTCTAAAGCGGCCCAGATCAGCAGTTTTTTTATTGATATATTCAGGGCCGTTCTCGCAACGAATAGACTTCGGCTTGCTGTAAAATTGCCAAGATTTGACGGTGGGTGTAGCGTGACTTCTTTATGTAGGATCTCCTTCGTTGAGTTTATGAGAAAATTCTACTTTTCAGAAGTACTTTTAACGGTGGGATTACCATCACAATTCTACATCATCAGAAAGTGTATAGTATTTAGAGATTAGAATATCTCGGAATAATTCTGCTGGATAAAGAAAGTCTTTTTGTTTTCCTTTTTTTACTGTAACTAAAGAGTGAAAATTCATATCATTATTGATTTTTACCGTATGTAAAATTCCATCATGTATATAGTCGTAGAATCTGTCACCACTATAGGCAAAATACAACTCATTCCTATTTAATTGTGATATAATGCTTTTATTGGTGAGTTGTGCAAAGCATGAAACAGGTGATTCGCTTAAAAACTTTGGAAGTATTTGAAGCATGACTACATCATCTTTAAATAATTCCATAATATAATTTTCAAGCATGATAGATATTTTTTCTATATCTTTCTTCTTAATATTAAATAAGAATATTGTAAATTTACTTGCGAAATGGACAAGCTGTAAACATTTTTTTCTATCAAAGTAAAATATCTTTACACCCCATTCAAAAAGTTCACTATTAGAATCTTTTTGTAGTACCATATCGACTATACTTTGAAGTTCTGTATTCGACGAAAAATCAAGTGCTATTTTATAAGTATCTACGGTTTTCTTTGTTGCGTAAAAAATCATATTTACTCCTAGTATGTATTATATGAACTTAAATCAACGTGCCTGATTTTCCTTACCCCTGCACGCTCTTATATATTGATACAAAGTTTCGCGGCTGATGCCAAACTCTTTGGCCAGCGCGGTCTTCTTCTCGCCATCTTTCACACGTCGGCAAAGCTCACAGGCTTGCTCTGGGCTTAGTGACTTTTTACGCCCACGGTAGGCTCCACGCTGCTTGGCAAGGGCGATACCCTTACGTTGACGCTCACGAATCAGCGCACGTTCAAACTCTGCAAAAGCTCACAAGGGAACTTCCATTGAAAACACTGCAACCCGCAAAATGACTGATAATAAGGATTTTGCACCCAGGCTTCCACCATTCGCTCGTCACTCAAGTTCTCAATTTGTTTGAATAAAAGCAAACCTACCCAACATGCACAACGGACCTAGCCTGCACACTAAAATCTGGCAAAAACTTCTCAGCACCATGGGGAGCCACTTGGCCTTTAGGAATGGTGAGGGTGATGGACGCATCATTGGTGAGCTTGATGCCATCATCTTTGTTTGCCTCATAATCAAAGCCGAAATAATAGCGCTCAGCGGTTTCAGTGGACACATAAAAATTGTTGGCATCTTGGCGTAGGGTGGCTTTTCCACTATGCGCTGAGGCGGCCATATCCTCTGGATCGTGGCTTGGCATGACATTCATGCTCATGCCGTTACCAAAGTCAAAACCATCAGCATGCGCACCTTGGTCGAGAACCAAGCCCGTGATGCCAGCCTGCGAGCAGATGAACGACAAGGCCCCAACGTAATCTTTATTGTCCTCGCCCACAAAATTGCGTAATAATTGCTCGTACATAGCACTACTTTGATTTCTAGCCACAGGCGCACCATCAAAGCTCGCGGTCATGCCGCGTTTCGCGTCCTTAAAGAAAATACCAGTCACGTCATTCTTGGGCGGAGCCGCCTTATTTTTAGCGAACTCGGCTTGAAGCTGAGTTTTGATGCCGTCCAGTGACTTTTGGGTATAGTTCGTGAATTTGTCGGTTCTATCCATGAGCACCGATGTGGCGAATTTGATATTGCCAAGAGCTCTGGCAAAGGGTGAGCCCCCAGCTTGCTTGCAAAGAGTGTCAAGTCGCTTGAATTCATCGGAATTTTTGCCAAATTGATTGGCCACTTGGGCTAGATATGGTTTGCTCGCCTTGGCGACGAGCTCTTGGGTCAGGCTGAGGACTTGGTTATTGATATTATGCATGACTTTGCGGCTATTTGCTGTTGTGCCAGCTGCCAATTCTTGATCGCTGATTTTTTGGATGGCTTTGGCCACAGCTTCGTTGCGCGTGGCAATTTTACTTCTGCCGCTGTCTGAGAGCGAGCGAAAAGCATCGGCGATATCACGGCCAATCTTGCCTAAGGGCGTCAATTTCTTGACTTCATTGCTACTGTTGATGTCGAGGTGACTTAAGTTTGTGGTGGCCTTGAGTTGGCTAAGCCCAGTGATTTGTGACATAGTGTTTCCTTTAGAGTGACAACTTTGTTGGCATGTGAGGCTTATATAATGATGCTAGCATGTTGTGAGTATATAATGCAAAGGCAATGCCATAGGCTATACGTATGCATTCATGTGGTCAAGCTATGCGTATATACAGTATTTGTTGTGCGCAGCTTTAACATGTGGCATGGAATACGTTTATATTTTGATGTTCATGTCTACAGTTGGCATCATCACATATAGTTTTTTCTTCATCGTAGTTCAAAACAGGGCGGACGGCGTACTATATCGAAGACGTTATTTCATACATGCGCACGTGGCTTGCAGGGTCGTCAGATGGTGGTCACCAGAAGAACGGTCACCAGAAGGATGGGAGATTTAGGGCTAAAAAAGGGTGTTAGTAAAAGCGAGGCAAAAGGTGCTTATTGTCTGTCTGAATTTTTTGTTGAGTGTAAGAGTAGTTCAAAATGATTGATAGTTGTATCTTGGTAAGTTGGAGGAGTATGAGAAGTGTTTAGCCGCACAAAAAAATGGCTCTCCATCAAAGACAGGGGCAAGTAAAAAAGAAGAGGCGCACCAGCTCGAAAACTGATACGCCATACGGACACCCATTTCCGACCAAAGAAGGAGACGTCCGATGGAGAGTATT
>JAWXUA010000001.1:0-74034 GCA_044433065.1 Pseudomonadota bacterium | reverse complement strand
AGGAAAAAGAAAGTCAGTATGGCCGGTAAGCGGATGAAGCTCTCTAAGTAGTGTGACTACTTGCGGAGCGAGGGGGACTATATGCTTACGTCTCATTTTCATGCGCTCTGGTGGAATATGCCATTCATCAGTGCTGAAGTTGAACTCTGCCCAACGTGCGCAACGTAGTTCGCTAGGACGAACAAAAACATATGGTGCTATTTTTAGCGCGAGACGTACCACGAGATTACCGCGGTAGCCATCGATGTTTTTCAAAAGAAGGGAAATTTCTTTAGGATTTGTAATAGTTGCAAAATGTTTCACGTCAACAGGTTCAAGCTTTGCACGTATACCCACCGTAGGATTGCGCTCAGCTCTATCCGTACTGATAGCGAAGCTAAAAACCTGTGAGCAAATATCAAGTACACGATGCGCCGTTTCATTGGCACCCCTCTGCTCAATGCGGCGAAGCACGTCAAGCACTTCCAAGGCTGTAATAGCAGCAACACTATGTTTACCTAAATAGGGAAACACGTCATTGTTAAGTCGCGCCAAAATACGTTTGGCATGAGATTCGCTCCATGGCCGAGCGTTCTTGCCTTTGCCCTTGCCGCATTTTCTGTCCTCAAACCACTCTAGTGCTATAGCCTCAAAAGCGTCGACCTTATCAGTACGCATAGCAGATGCCAAAGCCTTTTTTTGTGCACTAGGATCAATTCCTTGAGCAAGGAGTTCACGAACCTCAAGATGACGCTTGCGTGCGCCTGCTAGAGTGACAGCAGGATATTGCCCTGGTATATGTCCGCCGTGCCCCCGCTAAATTCGTATAGTCATAGCGCCATGACATTGTCCCCTGAGGACTCACAAAAAGATACAGATTGCCCCCATCGCTAAATCTTTGAGCCTTGCCTATTGCCTTGATTGCGCGCAGTTTTGTGTCCGAAAGCTTTCCCATTTACAGTATCTCCAGTTACAAGATGAACGTACTGTAAAATGCTACGATAATTTGTTGAGCCAAGTACTTAGAAATATTTTTTTGGCATTTTACAGTATCGCCTTTTGGCTATTCCTGAATACTGTAAAATATACTGTAAATTTGTCAAGATTCCCTGAAACATCATGCGACATATTGAAACACCTAAAAGGCAAAAAAATGAGTCCCATTAAGTGTTTAGCAACTTAATGGGACTCATTGAAACATGCGCTTGGTGGAGGCGGGGGGAATCGAACCCCCGTCCGAAAACCTTCCACGCAAAGCTTCTACAGGTTTAGACTAGGTACAATTCTCGTCGCAGATTTCGCCCCTAGACAGGCAACCCTTGACAAGCAATGCAAATGTTCTCGTATCGTCAGTGCATTGCGCCATCTGATACCAGCCTGATGAGTTTGTGCTATACATGGTTATCAGGCATCCCCACATACAGCATGGCCGTCAATTAAGCAGCCAGTGCGTAGTCGTAATCGTTAGCAATTACTTTTGTTGCCGCTTTTTACGAGGCCAGCGGCGCCTCGACCTGCAACTTTGGCTTCCTGTCTCCGTCGAAACCAGTGCGCCCCCAAATTTGGGGAACAGAAACAATATGTCTTTTTTAAAAAAGAGGCAAGAAAAAATTGCCCTCAAAATAATTTCTTGAGGATGTACCTACAGTATTTTTCCCCTTGCTACCTAACATCGCAATCTTTGAGGACCATACGTCAATGGGCTATGCAAACCCATCTAACTGGATGGGAGACAATAAGGGGCACGCTAGCCTGAGAATGTAGTCTTATGCTTGTATCTTCAACAAGAAAAACAAGGAGCGGCTGATTGCATTGCAGAATGCATAATCTGATTTAGTCACTCAACACAATTTCTGTGACATGCCAATGAAAAATACTTTCTTTTTCTAGTACAAAGATGATGGGGCCATGCACTTTTTCATTATGGCTATCTGGTGCAACAGATTCAAAGGACAGCATAAAGTGATCATCCCCTGAAAAACCCATGGTCATGTCAAGTCTATCTTGTTCATCTGCACTTTGCGGCGCAATCATACTTTGCTGTAAGATATGTGCAATACCTTCTGGGCTTATTATATTCTGGTATGCCTCTGTATCACCACATGATGCACGCACTTTATCATAGTCTACATAGCTACTCAGTGTAGTAAAATCACCTTCTATAGCGGACTTTTGTAATTTATTGACAGCATAGTAGGGTGCACAATAAAGGCCACTCATGACTAAAGTAACGAGAAATACAATAATAAAGATATATTTTTTCATTATACACCTAGTGAAATGTGTTATGAAGTTATGCAATCTAGTACGTTTACGCTACAGGAACCTTATCGCCCCTCAGACACAAGGCGAGCAAACAAGTCTTCGTCCTCAGGATATTTTATTCCTTGGCCTGTGACAATAAGGCTAGGTGAAAGGCTGTCAGAACGTGCATCCGCTAAAGGCATGATTTCCCAGCGCATGCCATCGTAGCCCACAACAAGCTCTTCTTTTTGCTTTCGGGCCAACTTGATGGCTAAAATTACCGTTTCTTTACATGTCATATGTATCTCATTTTTCTAATGGCCATTGATAAAGTCTTGATAACAAAAAAACGGCCCTCTGTGAAGAGAGCCGTTCTTACTATATATAGTACCGTGGATTAATTGGTGGTGCAACAGCTGCTGGAGCTACCGCAACCGCCGCAGCTGGAGCCGCCACCGCCCAAAGGCTTGCCAGGTTCAATCTGGAAACCCATGTAGGTGAGGTCGAGACGTACGGATTCAACTTGTGCAAGCAAGTCTGCGTTAACGCAGAACTTGAAATCGCCTTCAGTAAACACTTTGTCACCATCGTTTGACTCATCCAGAGCCAATGCCAAGCGGGGGCCGCTTCAGCCACCGGGAGCGAGATAAATACGAATAGGTGTCTTTTCTTTGTCAGCAAAATACGCCTCAAGTTCCTTGAGCGCGCTTTCTGTAATTTCAAACATGGGGTATCCTCCACGGTTAATTTCTGTGAGCTAAAATTAAGGGTAGGCATTCCATTTGTCAATGGAAGAGTAGGGGGATTATCAAGAAAAATGATAATAAATTTTATGTCACCATAAAAACGACCCCTCTTGATAAAGAAGGGCCGCCTTTATTTGTATAGCTAATGGCTTGTAATTACAAAGCTCTATACATGTAATCAAGTCACGTTATGGATGGATAACCTTAGTCTTAGTGGGTGCAGCAGCTGCTAGAGCTACCACAACCTGAGCAACCACCACCAGAGCCAGCAAGGGCTTTACCTGGTTCGATTTGGAAGCCCATATAGGTCATGTCTATGCGTACAGATTCGATTTCACCTAAGAGAGCAGTGTTGATGCAAAAAGTGAAATCGCCTTCGGTGAAGCTTGTATCGTCGTCAGAGGGGTTGTCCAAAGCGAGGGCAAGGCGTGGGCCACTACAGCCACCTGGGGCAAGATAAATACGGATAGGGGTTTTTTCTTTATCAGCGAAGTACGCTGCAAGTTCTTTCATCGCGCTTTCTGTAATTTCAAACATGAAGAGCCTCCAAGCTTATTTTGATGCCATGGAGTTAAGTTCAGTCAGATGAGAGTCAACAGGGTGAAGGCATAAAATATAAAATAATTTCTTTGTATAGATAGCTGTAATATTTACTAAAAATATAAATAAATTTCATCTATACTAAGCCTGCTTGAGCAAAGGAAACGGAAACATTGAGCGCAGGTTCACTATCCATCGAGCGATAAAAAATACAATACTCAATGGCTTCGTTTTGCTATTTTGCTTGCAGGCCACATCTGGGGCACAGTGGTTCTATACGAAAATTAGGCCTCGGGATGGCTTTTTTTGTGTCCTAATGGATGCTCTGGAATAACCTGAAAACCCATGTCGTAAGCCGCAATTCGGATATGCCCTAATTGATGGGCGAGGTGTGGGCTGATGAGGAAGGTATAGTCTTCGGCTTCAAAAGCGACGTCTTTCTCCGTTTGGGCGTCAGGCCTTAAGGCTAGCTTGGGTCCCTTGGGGCTTTGAGTCGTTATATAGATACGGATGGGGCTCAGTGGATTATCGTAAAAATAGCGGTCAAGGGTATCACGCGCATCTTCATCAATAGAAATAGGCGTAATCTGGTTGTCTGGAGGAGCGTAGCGCTCGATAACGTGTTTACTATTGTCTTTGCTCAGCTTATTAGTGTTAGTATTCATCATTTTTCTCCTATCGCTTGTGAACAAAGTAACATGCTTTGTGCTGATTGCCAAGAATTACTTTTTAAGGCAAATTGTTTTTGAGGCTGTGCAGTCGTCGCTGTGAAGGGTAAAAAACGACTTCACACTATAAAAAATTGATAATCAATATAACTTATAACGTACAATGGAATACTATCATGGCACCTACACAAATTATGCAACCAGAAGATATCTCGCGCTCCATGGAGCGTCTTGCTTATGAAGTTATGGAGCGGCATGGTGATTGTCAAAAATTAGCCATTGTAGGTATTCAGCGTCGTGGGGCTGACATTGCCCATCGTTTGCGCGCGATCCTTGAAACACGCCTCGGCCATAGCGTGCAGTATGGGGCCTTGGATATCAATTTATACCGTGACGACTGGACAAGTTTGTCTGGTAAGCCTGCTATTGCGCCAACAACCATGCCCATTGATTGTGATGGAGCAGAGGTTTTGCTTGTTGATGACGTTTTGTTTTCAGGGCGAACCATTCGTGCGGCCTTGGAAGCGTTAAATGATTATGGTCGTCCACAACGTGTTGAATTACTAGTACTTGTTGACAGAGGACACCGTGAACTCCCTATCCATGCTGATTATGTGGGCCGTACCATTAATACGTCACGTGTGGAGCATGTGGATGTTTTTCTTGCGGAACGGGATGGCAAAGAGGGTGTTTTCTTGAGCAAATAAGGCTTAGTGTACGCTATGTGACTACAGTACTGTCTAGTATTCACATAGATATGTATTTGTCTTATTTTTTCTTATTGCTCTCCCATACTGCATAAATACAGTATAACGTGCGCAATAAATTATTGTAAACAACATATATCTATTAATACTCGTAGTGCATACAATGTCTTAGAAATTACTTGCTATTGTAAACAATTTATGTAATGAATTTCTAAGAGCAAACGTGTACAGTGTTCATTTTGAGGTTTTTATCATGAAAAAAATGCTGATGATAGCCTTTGCCTTTATAGTAATTGTAGGCACGGTTCCTTGTGCACATGCTGTAGAATTCGACATGGCTCAGCGAAGCTGTGTAGAATTTATTGAAAATGTTGATGATATTACCTATACCTTATTTTGGATTGATGGCTTTAGCAGTGCCTTATCCGAAAATACTATCGTAAGTACTGATTGGATGACCAAGCTGTCTACGCATATGGTAACGTATTGTCAACAGTATCCAAATCATACAATTATGCAGGCAATGGAAGCATTGTCTGAATAAAATAAAGTTTAAATATATTAGCTTTATCTCTAGTATATTTTACTCATACCACTTATTTGCTTTCGCACAACGAAAGTGGAATAAATACACCCCTTCTAACCAATGGAGATATTATTATGAAAAAGATCATCATGCTCGCACTCGCTTTGTCCCTTTTTGTTGGCGCACAAACCGCTAACGCTGACGACTCTTTCAACATGACTGAATTGACCTGCGATGAGCTTCTTTCTGACGGCGAAGGCTTCCCATACTCCATCTTCTGGATGGCTGGTTACCTTGGCGCACAGTCTGGCCATCCTTTCATCGGTGGCGAAATCATGACCCAACTCACCGAAACTGTTGCTGCCATGTGCCAAGAAAAGCCTGACGCAACTGTTGGTCAAGTTTTGGAAGCTTTGCTGTAATATGTTTTTTTGAAAGAGCATAAGGACTGTGGTTCTTGTGCTCTTTTTTGTGGGGCCTATGCCCTCAGCATGTAAGGCTTTTGTGGTTTGTGCCATAAAAGCCTTTTTTACTCGTGCTGTATATTTTTTGCTGCTATGTAAGATGCTTAGAAGATTATGCCAACCGTAAAACTTTGGAGACAGAAGAATGAAAAAATTGATCATGCTCGCACTTGCTTTGTCTCTCTTTGTTGGTGTTCATCCTGCTAAGGCTGATGATTCTTTCAGCATGACAGAAATGACCTGTGAAGAGCTTCTTTCTGATGAAGAAGGGTTGCCATATGCGCTCTTCTGGATGGCTGGCTATCTTGGCGCAAAGACTGATGACGTGGTCATGAGCGGCGATGCCATCACGCAGTTCACTGAGCTTGTTGTCAATATGTGCGCTGAACGACCTGAAGCTACCATTGGCGACATGCTTAACCACTTTTTACAATAAATTGCTATAGTCGCATTGGAGCTTCGGCTTTTGTGCATGGGCGGGGGCTTCGGCTCCCGTTTTTTGTGCCTATCATGAACTGGGCATGGCAAAAGCCCCATTTCATATCATTTTGATACGAAGTGGGGCTTTTGCAGATTGAAAACATGAGAATGTGATTGCCTAAGAGCGAGGAGGCATGGAAATCCTTCCTGACCTTAGTTTATCACACGAGGGTGTATTTCTAAATTCAGAGATTTTGTTCTTCTGACGAGGAAAACGAGCTTTTTACGACATGAGTGTACTCTTATGGTACTCGATTGGAGTAAAAAACGAGTTTGACGAAGCTTCAGAAGGCAAAAGATCGAATTTAGAAACATACCCTAGTTACTAAGCCCAGCCATGCGACTGCAGACGACGACCATCACGAGTGACGATAAGGCATTCACGAGCGGGCAGAGATTGTACCAAACGCAAAGCGTCGTGTGGAGGCACAACAGAAAGCGCAGTTGCAAGGGCGTCTGCTTCCATGGCCGTTGGGGCTTTCACAGACACAGAAGCAGCAAATGATGGGCTTGCTCCTGTGCTTGGGGATATGAGGTGATGGTGAGCGCGTGATGCGTCATAGTACACCTCATAGGATCCAGACGTTGCCACAGCGGCATCTGTAAGCGCAATAGCATCAATAATATCAGAACCATGACCAGCAGTCTGTGGTGCAGAAATACCCACACGCCAAGGCTGTGCGCCATTGTGAGCTGTGGTCTTCATGCCACGAACCACAATGTCACCGCCAGCATTGATGATGTGATTGCGCACACCAAGCTTGAGGAGCTCCGCAGATGCCATATCAGCGATGTGGCCCTTAGCAATGCCATCGAGGGTAATACCCATGCCTTGGCGATCAAGCTTCACATCGTGGCCATGCATGTGGACATGGTTCATGCCCACAAGCTCTTGAGCTTCTTTCAAGGCTTGGGCATCAAGTTCCATGCGGCGGTTGCTGGTCTTATGAGCGCGGAACAAGTCAATAACTGGCTGTACCGTGATATCAAAAGCACCGGAAGTAAGCACACCGTAACGCTGAGCGCGACCCATAAGGTCCACAAGCTCAACAGGAGCATCGCTTAAGGTACCCACACGATTTAATTCTGCCACAGGAGTGGTAGACTGATGGCGGCTGAAGATGGACTCGAGCGCGCTGATTTTATTGAAAGCGCGATCAAGGGCTTCGGTTGCTTGCATGCTAGATACTGCGGCCACAGTGATGGTCACATACGTTCCCATCATAACGCGGCTCAAGGTCACAGGGCGGTCTACATGGCTTGCCAAAGCAGGAGACATAAGGCCGTCAACGCACAAGGTCGCTCCCACAGCACCGGCCATCACCATAAAGTGGCGTCGGTCAAGGTTTGGGCTAGTCATGGCTGGACTCCTTTGGACTTTGTTCTGCTGGAATTGCTTCTGCAGGCTTTGGCTCAGCAGGCTGCACTTCGGCTGCTTTGGCTTCCGTTTGTGCAACTGGCTTGAGTTCCTCAAGTTTTTTCATATGTGGTGGTGTTTGATCAGTGGCTCGTTCACATTTGCCGTTCATGGCCATGATTTTCAAGCCACCACGTGAACATGCGTCAATGCAGGCCATATTGCAATCAGGGCCATAGGACAGGCAAAGAATTTGGTCAATTTCAATGCGTCCACCCTTAACAGAAATAGCTTTAGCTGGGCATTTCTTAACGCATTTTGTGCAGTTAATACAGCCAGCTTCGCAGACTTCCATAACAGCTTTAAGCTTGTTTTTGGTAGCGCAGAAGAGAGCCACACGGCTACGCAAAGGAATGAGCTGCAGGGTATTACGTGGACATGCGCTGACGCAAATGCCACAGCCCGTGCACTTAGTCCAATTGATGTGGGACAAGCCATCGCTCATGGTGATAGCGTCAAATGGACACACCTCAGCACAGTCACCATAACCAAGGCAGGAGAATGTACAAGCATCGGAACCTTCAAAAAGAAGGGCTGCGGCTGCACACGATGGGATGCCTTGATAATCGTAGCGCAAAGCAACTTTGCCTTCCACTTTGTCACAACGACGGAATGAGCGGAGCGGTTCGCTAGCACCAACGGTTTTACCCGTCAACTCACCAACAGCAATACTCGTGCCTTCGCCACCAGCGCAACATTTATTGGCAGGAATATCAGGATCGTTCACAACGGCAATAGCGTAGCCTTCGCAACCTGCATAGCCGCAACCACCACAGTTTGCTCCTGGCAAAACGTCCATAACTGCTTCAACACGAGGATCTTCTTCAACATAAAAAACGCGTGAGGCCATGGCCAGCACAGTAGCTGTCAGAAGGCCAAGCCCAAAAAGCGTGAGTACTGAATATATAACCATGTCATATCCTTTTTATATGGTCATAAGGCGCCAATCAATAAACGATGGTTTCCTATGACGTCATGCCTTTGAATGCCATGAAGGCGAGGGACATGAGACCAGCCACGAGGAGCGCAATGGGTGTACCAGCCATGACCTTTGGGACGCGGTTGGTGTCAAGGCGTTCACGTACGCCAGCCATGAGAATGAGTGCAAGCACAAAGCCAAGGCTAGATGCGAGAGCGTAAAGAAGTGAGGTAACCAAGTCGTATTGCTCGCGCTGAACCAAGATGGCCACACCCATAACAGCACAGTTTGTGGTAATGAGCGGCAAGAAGATACCAAGCGCAGCATACAGCGGTGGTACAAGCTTCTTGAGGAACATTTCTACAAATTGTACCAGACCTGCGATAACAAGAATAAAAACAATGGTTTGCAGATAAGCAAGACCAAAAGGTGTTAACACATAGGTCTGCATGCACCAAGTGCACAGGGTTGCCATGATGGTAACAAAGACAACCGCACCACCCATACCAAGTGCTACACTCTTTTCACGAGAGCAGCCAAGATATGGACATTGGCCAAGGTATTGTGCCAAGACGATATTATTAACGAAAATGGCGGAAATAAAGAGTTCAAAATATTCCATGACAATCTCCTACTTTCCGTTACCGCAAGCACCGCAAGAACAACAACCAGACTTTGCAGGCTCAGGATCTTTACCTTGGCGACTTGCTTGCCAATGGTTGTACTGGTTCATGGCCGCGAGGGTCAAACCGAGGCAAATGAATGCACCAGGAGCTTCAATCATGATGGTAAAGGGTTCAAATCCTTGCCACATGACTTCTTTACCAAAGAGCATACCCGTGCCAAAGAGTTCGCGCAAACCACCAAGGAAGACCAAGGACATGGTAAAACCAATGCCCATGCCAAGGCCGTCAGCAATGGCCAAATGCACTGGGTTCTTGGCAGCAAAGGCTTCTGCGCGGCCAAGGATAATACAGTTTACAACAATGAGCGGCACGAAAATGCCAAGCTGCTGATATAACGGGTAGGCATATGCTTGCATGAGCAATTCAACGGCAACAACGAGGGAAGCCGAAATAGCGATAAAGCAAGCAATACGAACTTTCTTAGGGATGATACTGCGGACCATGGAAATAATCATGTTGGACAGCGTCAAAACGAAAATAACAGCCATACCCATGCCAAGGCCGTTGCTGGCTGTTTTGGTGACAGCAAGCACAGGGCAAAGGCCAAGCACCAAGCGAAATGGTGGCAACTCTTGCCACAAGCCTTTGGTGAATTCTTTAATGAATTGTTGCATGGTGCTCTCCTATGGCCACGTTTTCACGATTTCAGGCTTCAATTGCGTATAAATTTGCGCAGCCTTATTCAAGCCAGCAATGGCACCATTGGACGAGATGGTCGCGCCAGAAATGGTATCAAGCGTGCCACCTTGGCTCTTAGCCTTGGCATCTAGCCCTTGGCCAACGAACTGACTTGTGAAGTTTTTACCCGCAATAACAGTGCCAAGGCCCGGAGTTTCTGACATCGTGGTAATACCAATGCCCATGAGTGCGTCACGTGCAACGTCAAAACCAACCATAACGCCAATTTCACCGCCAAAGCCTGTACCAAAGCCTTCAATGCAGACGCCTACAAGCTTCCCACCTTTTTGACCTGGGAAAACAGTAAACTCTTTACCATCAGCTGTGCTAAACTTCTTACGGTCGGCAATGGGATCATTGTCAATATCCGTAAAAACGCTATGGATTGCAGGACCTTGTACATATGTCATGACTTGCTCTTCAATGGCAGGAGCTGTGGTCATTTTTAAATATGACAGGGCAAAACCCGACACGCCGCAAATGCACGAGAGCACGACAATCATTCTGATAATGTCACCCATACTACTTCACTCCAAAAGGCTTAGGATGGATGGAGTCAAACAATGGTGCCAACAGGTTGATGAGCATAATGGCAAAAGGTACACCGTCAGGGTAAATACCATAAATGCGTATAATCATAACCAAAATGCCACCAACAACGCCATACAGCACCATGGGAACCTGACGACCAGGAGACGTTGACCATTCTGTTGCGAGGAAGAATGCGCCCAATATGGTCGAGCCAGTCAATAAGTGGAATTGTGGCATAGCATATTGGCTTGGGTCGATCATGTAAAATGCCGCTGCTGTGGTTGCAACGCCAAGCAAAAAGCTTGCTGCAATTTCCCAGCGGATAACGCCACGTGCAGCCAAAAAAGCACCGCCAAGAAGCAAGGCACCTGCTTGAGAAGCACCAAGGCCGCCAATTTGTTTACCCAAGGCAAGGTCCAATATTGGCATGTCAGCCACAGCCGCCGCGCCAAAGAATTTCAATCTAACCAGTGGGTCAACGAGGTCGGTGTGCAATTGCATGGCGTTGGGTTCCATGAATGTAGGCCACGACACATATAACATGGCCCAGCCCACAATGGCTGTATTGATGGGGTTTGCCCCAAGGCCACCAAAAGCCATTTTGCCAAGGCTAATGCATAACACTGCGCCAAAAATTACCAACCACCAAGGTGCTGCGGCAGGCAACAAGAAGGCAAACAATAAGCAAGAAACAACGGTGCTAAAATCATCAATTTCAGCTTCACGATGCATCATGCGGCTACAAAGATATTCAACTACAACGCCAGTTGCCACGGCCAAAGCCATAACTCTTGCCGCAGGCATGCCCCACTGCAGAATAGCCATGATTGCAGCAGGTAATAGGGCGATGAGTGTGGTGATACTTGCGTTTTGAATGGTGCGACCGCAATGCCAATACGGTGGCGCGCTTACGGCCAACAGGACACTATTTTGTGACATTATTATGGTCTCCTTTATTGAGAGGGCTCACAATCAAGAGGGCTTGCCCCATGGAACCCTGCTTAGGCCAACTATCTATAAAGATGGCCTAAGAACCTTTTAAGGGTCGATGTGGTTCGTCTTGCCTAGCTATTCTATCATTATAATAAGCTATGAAATATACCCATATCTTATTAACTCTGAGGATGCGTTAGACAAGGTCCTTGGTATGTATTCGTCTACAGCACCAAAGGTGTGCCAGGTACTTCTGCAAGCTTTTGTTTTGACAGGCGAATGTACTGCAAAACAGGTCGGCGAGCAGGACACACATAACCACAAAGGCCACATTCAAGGCACGCATCAATAAATTCAGCACGACATCTGTCATGCAAAGCAAATTCAGCATAACGACTTAATTTACTTGGATTGATGCGAGCAGGGCACACAAGTTCACATGCGCCACAGTTGACGCATTGGCTATGTCCCTTCATTGGTGGCAAGGTTCCATGTTCCACAACAAAGATGCCGTATGTACCCTTCGTCGTCGAGCGTGAAAGATCGTCCACACTCTCACCACGCAAAGGACCACCACGGACAACAAGGTCCGCTTCATTGGGCGTAATATCAGCTGAAGCAAGCACTTCACCAATGGTAGACCCGTCACGAACAATATAGTTTGCCGATGACGAAGCGTTAGCCACGGTGATAACAGACTCGATGAGTGGTAAACCTAAAAGTCCTACACGACCAAGACTCCAAATATTATGAAGACCTACGACGCCCACACCCTCTGGATTTTCTTCACCCATGACTGCTTTGGCAACGAGTTTGTCAAGACTGTTTGGATAGGAGGCAGGCACATGGGCGACTTTCACGCCATCATATTTCATGGTAGCCCCTTGAGGCAAGGCCACAATGACTTCATCAGCCTGCATCATACGGCGGTGCAACTCCATGCCGACACGCAAGTGCTTAACGTGTACGCCAAGCATAGGCTCAGCCCAAGTCACACCTGGGTCTGGATTGAGCGCGTTGATGATGAGCGTTTTACATTTACGTCCCAAAGACCGAGTATTGACGCCAAGCTTCTTTAAAGCCATGCGCAATTCATCGCCCTCAAGACCAGATCCCAAAAGGTCCACAGGAGTCATAGCCGCTGCGGCCTCTTGTGCTGCTTCGGGATTAACTTCTGGGTCAAAATCGTCGGATGCTGTAATGAAAATGCTTCGTTCTGTGACATCGGTAATGACGCCAGAAATAGAAGCAAAAAGGTCACCTTTTGTTGCAGCAGGGTGTTCAGCTAAGAGCATACCTGCGTAGACTTTGGCTTTCTTTTTGATGCCAGCAACAAGAGTACAACCTTCACGATTAAGGCGCACACGGCTTGGCGCTGGTGCCTCAACAAAGCGTGCCGTCTCGCCATAAACGAGATGAAAACGCGGATCATTCAAAATTTGAAAGCGTTGTTTCATAACGTCACCTTACTTGGTATGGCATTGCTTGCACTGATCTTTTTGGAATGGGCCCTTACCAGCTTCTTTATGGCAATCCATGCATTGTGCGTGGAATGCGCCCATGCGGTTAGGAATTAAATCGTCAAGCTTTTGCCCACGGTGACACACCATGCAATCAGCACTAACAGCGCTTACTTCTGCTTTACCAGTCTCGGCAAACAAGGCACGCGTATTCGTGAAATCATGACAATTTTTACAGCCATTTACTTTTTCATCAAACATGTCTTGGTGACAGTCCGCACAGCGAGTATGCACTGCATTCTCAAGGAATGGCATGTCTGGATCTTCGGCGGATTTCTGACCTAAGCCACTTTCATGACAGTCTGCGCAATTGGTTGGCTCAGGTTCAATGTCCGTATCGTGGTGACAGGATGTACAATCTAAGCCATAATCATCCATGTGAGCCGCATGGTCCCACGACGACGCCATAAATTCGCTGTGGTGACAGGTGACGCAGGATGCTTTGTCTGTGATAGTTGTGGTATGACTCGTAATGAAAACTTCATCAAATTCAACGCCATGACAAGTGCCGCAGCTTTGCACATTGTCACGTTGCGTAGCATTTTCATGGTGGCAACGCTCGCAGGGAATGTTGTAGTTCTCAGCATGTTTGATGTGGTCAAAAACCACCATGCCACCCGCGTTGTCAAAGCGAATTCTGTTAGGAGTTGATGATTCAACATTGTCAAAGACTGAGTAACCAGCCAATGCAACAAGCCACATGGCACCAGTAAAGGCAATAATCGGTGTGTAACGTTTTCCCATGCTAACCTACTGTGTGGAAAAAATTTGCGAGAGACAGTTCCACTCAAAATGATGTTGATATAATGGCACGAAAAAGCCTTTTTGAAAAGACTGAGGATAGGCATTTATAAAAAATCATCTTGCCAAGAAACGTTTTTTATTACTAACTATGATACGAAATGTACTGAATGGTCTTATGAATGTGTATTTTCTGTTAAAAATTTAGCCAAATATCAAAGTATATCACAAACAAATTTTTACATACTAGTTGTATTGTATGTTTTTGAAGTGATACTACTGTATTTTTTAGAATATCAAAATTAATACCAGCGTAACATTGTTGTCTCACAAAGCGCTTATACATTATGCGCACAAACAGTGTAGTGGGTTGCTTGACTAATCATTTTACGCGTGAGATATACAGCCGCGTGCAAATGGGGACGCACCTAGATTTTACAACGAGGAACAAGCCCCAAACGTAATTTTTGTTCATGGAGAAAACATGGTTGCTGAACAAGGTATTGAGCTTAGCCTCATTGTGCCTGTCTATAATGAAGAAGAAAATTTGCAAGCCTTGTTCAACGAAATCTTCGTTGTCATGGATGCTTTGGCACGCCCTTGGGAAGTGATTTTTGTTGATGACGGCAGTAGTGATGCAAGCCTAAAGGTAATCCATAATCTAGCCACACAGCATAGTGTTGTCCGCTATCTTTCTTTTGCCAAAAATTGTGGCCAGTCCGCGGCATTTGGTGCAGGCTTTAGGCACGCTTGTGGTCAATATTGTATTACCATGGATGCCGACTTGCAAAACGACCCTGCTGATATTCCGGCCATGCTCGGACTGTTGCAAAGTGAAGACTGTCAAATGGTTATTGGTTGGCGTGCTAAGAGGCAAGACACCTTTGCTAAGCGTTTTGCATCCAAAATCGCCAATACTGTACGCAACGCCATGAGCAACGAAACCGTCAAAGACACCGGATGCTCGTTGAAAATTATGCAAACGGATTTGGCCCGCCGTTTACCTACCTATATAGGGATGCATCGTTTTTTGCCTACGCTCATGAAGATGGAAGGGGCCAAGGTTACTGAAATAAAGGTCAATCATAGGGCACGATTGCACGGTACATCTAAGTATGGTACTTTTGCACGGGCTAAAACTGCTTTTTTTGACTTACTTGCTGTCCGTTGGATGCAAAAACGACATGTTCGTGTTGAAATTAAAGAGCAAAAATAAAAAATACGCTAGTAATTGACGTTAGAGCCGTATATCATACCTACAGTTATAGTAGTTTTATTCCTATTAGGACATAGAAAACATGGGTACAATCATAAAAAGTATGAGAATTTGGAAAGCAATAGTCCCTTTTCTTGTCTTTGCTATGGCTATTGCTGTACTTCATATTTTAGAGCTTGATGAAGTTCTTAATACATCATGGATTGATGCCCATATCCGCGATCATGGGTGGCAGGGTGCTCTTTTATATACAGTGCTTGTAGCCTTTTTTACAGCTCTTGCAGTGCCACGGCAATTGATGAGCTTTTTAGGTGGTTACGCATTTGGGGCGGTATTCGGTACGCTTTGGGCTACGATTGGTGCCACTGTGGGCTGTATCATGGCTTTTTATTACGCACGCATCGCTGCAAGGGAAACGTTACAACGACGCTTTGGACGTCATGTTGTCAAGTTTGATACCTTTTTTGCCAGTAATCCCTTAAGCATGAGCATTATTATTCGATGTTTACCACTTGGAAATAATCTTGTGACCAGTATGACAGCTGGTGTTTCATCTGTACCAGCACCGCAATTCTTCATTGGTTCATGTATTGGATATATGCCACAAAATGCTATCTTTGCGTTATTAGGAAGTGGTATATCTGTATCACCTATCATGAGAACATGTATCAGTGCTATCCTCCTCATTATTTCAAGTTTGTTGGGGTACTATTTATTCAAAAAATATCGTGGTGAAATACTCCTCGATACTGAAACAACGTCAAATGATTATGAGAAAGTAAGCTATACTAAAGACTAGAATTTCGTTTTATTCTTTTACTATAGATACAAACAAAATCCCGTTATTCTCATTGAGAGTAACGGGATTTTGTTTGCTATTTTACGTATTGTCCATGCGCTATGGACGCGGTTCTGCCTCTACATCATCGCGATTTCCAATGGCTGCATAAATAACACCTGCAAGCACCATGGCACCACCAAGTAATTGCGACTGTTGCAAAACTTCATTAAGGAAAAAATACGCTGCAATACTACTAAAAACAGGCATCGTGTAAAAGAGTATACCTGCGCGAATGGTTCCAAGGCTTTGCAAAGTATGTGTCCACCAAAGAAATGCAAATATGGATTGGAAAATACCCATGTATATAATAGATACTATACCATATGTATGCAGAGTTGTGAAAGAATAGCTTTGTAGCGGTTCAATAGAGAAAGGAATCATAAATGCAATACCTGCAAGAATTGTTAGCTCAAGAAAAGCTAGACTTGATAGCGTGCTGCGTTTAAAACTCAGCAAAGTTGAATACAAAGCAAATGACGCTGAAGCACAAATGGTATAAATATCACCAATTGCAAAGGTAAACTCAGTTATATTTGCAATGGATCCTCGTAAAAGTAAAACAAAAACACCTGCAAGTGCAATGCATAGGCCAATTCCTTGGCGCAAAGTTATGGGCTTATGCAAAAAAATCCATGAAAATAAGGCTATAAATACAGGGCCAATACTAAGTATAAGGGCCATATCAATAGCTGATATGCTTGCTCCAGCCATATAAATAAGGGTGTTGAACGTAGTAACCCCAAGTAAGCCAAGGACAAGAATTAAGAGCCATGATTGCCTGACTGCTGCAAGATTGTGCCGTATCTCATTAAAAGTAAAAGGAAAAAGCAAGACGCCTGCGATAACCCACCGCATTAAATTGATGAGGATTGGAGGTACTTCATTTGCTAAATATCGAGAAATGATAACGTTAAGACTCCAAAAAAGAACTGCACAAAATCCTCCAAGATATCCTTTTACCACAGATGAATTATAATGCCTTTGGGTGCTACTGAGATGTTGCATTGTTTATTCCTTACTATACTTTACATTGTTATAGATAATGTAAAGTAAGAGAAAGGAAAAAGAATGTCTATGATAGTGGTGTAAGCTTTCTGAGATACAAAATTTGATATAAATAGTATACAATAAAAAAGACTACCTCTTTATGGTAGTCTTTTTTATTGTATATTTGATTGTCTTCTTAACCACGTAATGTATGGATTGTGACAACACCAATAGGTTCTAAGTCATTAAAATCACGGACAACAAAAAGTGACGTTATTTTTTTCTGTTCCATAATATGCCGTGCTTTGCTTGTGAGGCAATCTTGCATCACAACTAGTGGCTGTGGCGTCATGACTGTGTGTGCAGTTTTACTCATAAGTTCAGTACTCATATGTCTGCGCAAATCGCCATCAGTGATGATGCCAATAAGTTTCCCTGTATCGTTGAGTACGCCTGCACAGCCAAAACCTTTGCCTGTCATGACGTAAATAACTTCGTGCATCATCATGTTTTCATGAACGAGAGGCAGAGCTTCGCCCACACGCATAACGTCGCCCACAGTCATCAGCTTATTCCCTAATGCGCCACCTGGGTGATAGATATTGAACTCTTGGGCAGTAAAACCTCGCAAGCGCAACAGGGCCATGGCTATGGCGTCGCCAAGGGCCAGAGTGGCAGTAGTGCTACTTGTGGGGGCACAGCCAAGAGGACATGCCTCGTGGGTATGCGGAAGCTCAAGGCATAGATCCGCAAGCGCACCGAGTTTACTTTCTTTGCTACGAGTAATCGCGATGATGCGAATACCGTACCGCGTAGCAAAGTGTAAAATATCTGATAATTCCAAAGTGTTACCAGAATTTGATATGGCGATGAGAACGTCTCCAGTCGTCATCATGCCAAGGTCGCCATGGCTTGCTTCAGCAGGATGAATAAAAAAGGCAGGGGTTCCCGTGGAGGCTAGCGTGGCAGCTATTTTGCGAGCAATGTGTCCGCTTTTGCCCATGCCGGTAATGGCAACACGGCCAGTATTGCTAAGTAAAAGCTCAACGCTTTGGGCAAAGACTGGGCTAAGATTATCCGCAAGATTGGTGATGGTGTCCGCTTCAAGGTGGAGAACCTCTTTGCCCATGGAAATGATTTCTTGTGTTCGTTCAAAATCTATTTCTTTAGATAAAGTCATTCTTAAGCGCCTGATAGTAAAGGTTTTATTCAGTATACAGTCAAGGTACATATGAAGAGTTCAAGCAGTACTTTAAGAAATTAACACAAAAGCAATGATGCAAGATAATTAACACAAAAGCAATGAGCTGTAAATCAAGCAAAATACCAAGTAAATGTTTAGACAGTATATCTTTCGTAAATAGTACAAAAAATACTTATGATTTCTATA
This sequence comes from Pseudomonadota bacterium, assembly GCA_044433065.1. GTDB lineage: Bacteria > Desulfobacterota > Desulfovibrionia > Desulfovibrionales > Desulfovibrionaceae > Nitratidesulfovibrio. The sequence continues at coordinate 55,821 of JAWXUA010000001.1, read as the reverse complement.
GCAACATTATAGAGAAAATAAAAAAGGATGAATTACTCTATGTATATAATAAAATTAGTAGCATACATATTGTTTTTAGTAGTATGTTTTATGTCAATCTATTTGTTAATTATAGTCATCGCTTCGTGGATACAACAGTTACGTAAAAAGAAATCAAATATGAAGATGGAACATAATAGTCATGATTATAGTAGTAAAAAGAATATCATGATACTTATTCCAGCACATAATGAAGAAAAAATCATAGAAAAAACTATTAAATCCGTAATAGATTCAAAGTGTTTAGTAGATAAGGAGATATACACAACAGATATTGTTGTAATAGGAGATAATTGTACAGACGGTACAGTTAGCATTGCAAGAAGTAAAGGTGCTTGTGTTGTTAAACGCACGTATCAAGGAGCATTGCAAGGTAAAGGTAAAACATTAGACTGGTTTATGCATTCATATAAAGATATGGTTATAGCAAGTGACTATATTGCCATTATTGATGCAGATACTATTGTTGCTGAAAACTTTATTGAAACAATGATCAATATGTTTTCGTGTAAAAATATCCTTGTCGTGCAGTCGTTTTATGATGTTTTACCACCAATCGAGCATTGGAGAACAATATTATTAAGTGTTGCTCTGCGTGCCTTGCATCATACAAGAGCGTCTGGACGCATGTTTTTAGGTGGAACTGCTGGATTAAAAGGAAATGGTATGATGTTTAGATCTAGCATACTAGATACGTATGGCTGGCCAGCACATAGTATTGCAGAAGATGCTGAATTTTCTGCAATACTGGCGTGCGATGATATAGTTGTTTCCTATGTTCCTGAGACTGTCGTCTATGGAACAATGACACATACGTATAAGGATGCATCAGAACAACGTGCTAGATGGGAGAATGGGCATTGGCTCATGGTAAAAAAATGGTTACCAAAGTTCTTTATATCGTTTTTTCGCAAGCCATCATTGCTTAGTTTTGATGGCATAATGAATTGTATAATTCCACCACTATCAATTTTTGTAGGGTTACAATGTGTAACTATTATTGTAACATACTTGCTTGCGCCATATCTAACTATAGCATCATGTTCATTCTTGTTGATTACAACAGCATATATTTTTAGTTCACTAGTTCAGACAAAAGCACCTCTACGTCTATATTTAGGCTTACTTTGTTCACCTATTTATATAGTATGGAAATTTTGGTTGTATCTTACTAAAATAGGAAGAAAAACAACAGTATGGCAACCTTCAAAACGTGAAAAAAGGTGAGATTACAATGAAAAACGAACTCAAGAAAGATTTTCCCTATACATGTCTTTTTGGAATACCATTTGACTATACAACACTAAATCAAAACTATACCGATGATAGCAATATTTGTAATAAAATTATTGATATATGCAACGAATATAAAAAAGATAACGTTGCACGACACATTGTTACAGTAAATATGGACTTCATTAGTAAGTGCTTTAGTTTCTTTCCAAGTAAACAAGAGAGTGAAGAACAAAAACATCTTTTAGATATTTTGTGTAGCGCTGATATTGTAGTTGCTGACGGTATGCCGCTGGTCCTTATGTCTACTTTTTTAGGCACACCGCTTCCACAGCGTGTTACAGGGGCAGATTTGGTGCCTGCACTAGCAAGACTTTCGGCATATCTACGGCAACAAACAAATAATATATATGAAAAAAAGACTCTTTCGCATGTAACTTTATTAAATAAAAAGAGTCTTAAACTTTATTTTTTAGGTGGAGAAAAGTATGTTGCACAAGAAGCTGTTGTAAATTTACGAAAAAAATATTCAAATATAGATGTTGTTGGAATACATTCACCTGCTATAAAAGAAATAAAATTTGATAAAAAAGATGATATGACTCATAATACGTATGATGACAATGCTCAAATTATACAGAGAATTAATACTTCAAATGCAGATATACTTTTTTTAGCTTTAGGCAACCCAAAACAAGAATTTTGGTTCGCGCAACATCGAAATGAAATAAAAGTGCCGGTCACAATCGGTGTTGGTGGAGCACTAGATTTTTTAGCGAACAAAACACCTAGAGCACCGAAATGGATGCAAAATATAGGCTTTGAATGGATGTGGCGCATGGCACATGATCCAAAGCGTTTGTTAAAACGATACAGTAGTAACTTTGTTAAGCTTGTGAGTTTAGGATTTCCTCTAATATTGGGACATGCATTATCTTTTTTATTTGCCTATACTCTACACCATCGCATCATAGTTTTAAAAAGAATGAATAGTAACTGTACTAAAAATAATAAAAACATAAAATTATCTGAAACTAATGATAATATTACATCTATCATTGAAAATATCAATAATGATAGATGTATAAAAATTACTTTTACAATGCCTACAATAGTTTCAGAAAATTCTATTCATTACATAGAAGATAAAGTAGAATATTATTTAAAAAAAATTTTGAACGAGAAAGACTCACTATACATTATTTTTGATATGCAAAAATCAGTGTATATTGAACTATCTACTTTAGCTATTTTTATTCGTCTGTTTTTCTCAATAAAAAAGGACCAAGAAAGGGATAAAAAGTTGGATACACATAGTACAACATGTAAAAAAACGTTTAAGCTCATTCATCTTAGACGTTCTATGGTTTTTTTATTGTGGTGTACAGGTGCTTACGCAAGCTTGCATGATGCAATTGAAAAATAATTCAACAAATATACAGACGTTAATTGGAGATGCATATGCAAGTTGATATTGGTATTGTAAGCTATAATACATGTGATATTCTAGAGCAATGTCTCATAGCTGTAGAATTATCTATCACTGAAGCTAAGATAAAAATTCCTGCTACATTTACAATTCATATTATAGATAATGCATCGAGTGATAACTCGATTGACATGGTTCGTGAAAAATTTCCACATATACAATGCTACAGTCTTGAATTTAACCATGGATTTGCTCGAGCTCACAATATTATTTATTCTCAATGTCAAGGTGATTTTTATATTTTACTCAATCCAGATGCTTTTATACATAGAGATAGTTTATATAATACCATTCAGTTCATGATAAAAACACCAAGCGCTGCTGCCACCGGAGCTCTGTTACTCAATGAAGACGGTAGTGTAGCACCATCAGCTAGAAAATTTCCTACATTATGGCGAAAGTTTTACGATATGTGGGGGCTTAACAGAGTTCTTTCACTATATGATTATCTTATTAAAATAATAGGAAAAAAAGACAAACACAAGCTAGAAGTCATTAAAGAACGAGATGTATCACCATTGAGCTTATCTGCAAAGCTATCTGTGGCTCGGGTAGTAGACTGGATACCAGGAACATTTACCCTCGTTCGGCGTGTGGCTTTTAGACAGAATGAAATCTTTGATGAAAGATTTTTCATGTATTATGAGGAAACAGATATGTGTAGAAAACTACAACAACGCGGATGGCAAGTATGGTTCGTCCCAAGTATAAAAGTGACACATATAGGTGGTGCCAGTGCAGTAGCCCATACACAAGAGTTAAAAAAAGACATAATAAAACATAATAGTGGCAATAGTAAAGAAAGAAAATTTCATAGTGATAGTACATCTAGAAACAACAAAGACTCACATTATATTGATACTTCAGGAGTACAGCTTACTTTATGGCGTATGCAGAGTGAAAATCTTTATATTTACAAATACTCTGGATTTGTTGGAGTACTTATAAATGTTTTTATTGAAAGTTCACGACATGCATCACGTATTTTGTATCACTATAGTAAGTCAAAGATATATTCTTTACTAATAAATAGCCGTTATGTTGATGCAGCAAGCATACAAAATAGAGTATATTTATCGCAAAGTAAGCAATATGATTCACAACAAAAAATACTTTTTCTTTTTCAAGCACTACGAAATACAAATTGTGGACGCGTTTCACCTGCAATACCGTGGAAATAAAGCTTAGTTGCGTGATATTTTAAATCATAAAACGTTTATGAGGTAAAAATGTTTAAAAATATACGTAAAGATTTTACAACTCATAATAAGGATATAGGATCACAAGGTTTTTGGGTTATGGTTACGTATCGTTTTGGACGATGGCGCTATGGTATTTCATGGCGTCCACTACGCATGTTTTTTTCTTTGCTCTATAAAATTCTTTATAAATTCACACAGATAGTGACAGGCGTAGAACTCCCTTGCGAAGCCATAGTAGGTGAAAATTTTCGGATTGACCATTTTGGAGGTATTATCATTAGTGGCTATGCAGTCTTTGGTGATAACTGCGTGGTGCGCAATGGTGTTACAGTTGGGCTCAAAAATATCGAAGACCCCATAGCGCCACATTTTGGGAATAATGTTGATATAGGGAGTGGAGCTAAAGTTCTGGGCGCAATTACTATAGGTGATAATGTAAAAATAGGAGCTAATGCAGTTGTTTTGCATAATCTTCCAAGTAATTGTATTGCAGTTGGAGTTCCTGCAAAGGTAATAAAAACTACTTTGTAAGGATATACTATGAAAATTGATATCGTTATTATTGGATTACAATGCGAAGCAACTCTAGTTCAATGTGTGCAGAGCATTTTGTTTAGTAGAGGAAAATTCATTCAAAATATTATTTACGTTGATGGAGGCTCAACAGATAGAAGTGTTGAACTTGCACAAACATTTACTAATATTCATATAATACAGCTTAATGATGAACATCCATCACCTGGTGCACAAAGGAATGCAGGATGGAGACACGGTACATCTGAGTATGTCTTTTTTATTGACGGTGATACTATAGTATCTCCATATTTTATACAAAATGCGCTCAATATACTAAACTCTAACTATAATAATTATCTTGGCGCAGTATTTGGGCAGCGCCAAGAGCTGTATCCTGACAAATCTATTGTAAATTTTATTGGGAATATAGAATGGAATCCTCCTTTTCAAAAAAAATCAACAGACTATTTCATCGTCCATCAGCATTACTCAAAGTCGTATAGCACTCGTACTCATGATGAAAAAATAAAAAAAACACAAGATTGCATAAGTCAAAGTCGCTTTACATTGTCTTTTGGTGGGGATGTACTTGTACGGCGGACGGCTTTAGAAATCACAGGTGGCTATGATCCCTCATTGATTGCTGGCGAGGACCCAGAACTAGCCTTACGTTTTGGCTTGAACGGTTATGCAATTTGGTATGAACACATAAATATGACGTATCATGACTTAGGCTATGCTCTGCCTTCAGACTGCAATAATGAAATGAGCACTGTAGCAAACAATAATCATAAACGTTCACTACTAGTAAAATATACTTTATATACCACAATTTTAACTAAACTAATAAAGCGTTCTTACCGTACTGGATATGGATACGCTGCTGTTGGATTAAAGTATATACGCAAAAATAGCCAGTGTACGTCCAATAGTATACAAGATAGTTTGAAAAATACGCATAGTACTTTGACGTATAGCACAAGTGAAGGACATGAAATAAGACAAAACAATTTCATACGTAAAAAAACTCAAGAAAGTAACATTTTTTGGAAAAAAGAGCTTTTACGCATTGCAATACGCGGCTGTGGTTCCGCATTATGTATTTTGTTTTCACTGTTCATGTTCGTGCTATTCTTGTATTTTTTTCTTACAAAAAACATTAGTAGTGGATATACTACTAATCTTTTGGAATATACATCTTTATTTTTATGCGGAGCACTATTTATACTGAGCACTGCTCTTGGTACGATACTTTTATTGTATCCTTTTCTATTTAGTATTAAAAAAATAATGAAATCACGAAAGATTACGTATAAACAAGCAAGAGCGTATGCATTGTATTGCTCTCTTGTAGTTTTGCCTCAAAGTGCAGGACTGCTACGTTTTCTTTTAGGTTGGATACTAGGAAAACCTCTTCACAACACTAGACCTAAGTCCATTAAATCTACAAAAAGTACTTACTGTCTGTTAACACTGCTAGCTTTTCTTTTACTTACTATAGCATCATGTGCACCTCGTATATCACCACAAAGTATAGATGAAGACCAAGTTTCTAAAGAAGTTAAACAGTCAATAAGTAGTACTAATTCCTATCAACAAAGTGATAACAACACTGAATTTCATACTAAAGCCAGAAAAAATGAAGTCTTTTCCAGTGAAGATGCAGTGCAAGCCATGTCTGAAGTCCTTCCAAACGACTACTTATTGGGAGCAGGCGATGTCTTAAGCCTTGAAGTGTGGAACAGACCCAAACTTTCAGATCCGCACATCGTCGTGGCACCGGACGGAAAAATAACAGTCATGCGAATTGGGATTGTGAACGTTGCTGGCCGCTCAATTGACGATGTTATGACTGAAATTGAGACACGCCTTCGATACTTATATCATAACCCTGAGGTGCGCTTAAGTATCTTAAATTACAAGAATAACAAAGCTTTTGTTCTAGGACGTGTCACGAGTCCAGGGCTTATCGAATTTTCAGGCCACGGAACTTTACTTGAAGCCTTATCACGTGCTGGCGGTTTACCCATTCAAAGCGAAAAGTCATTTCTAACCAAGTGCGCCATCATCCGAGGCAAAAATCAAATTCTCTGGATAGATCTGCGCGACCTATTAGAAAACGGTAATATGGCATTAAATGCTCGCATCTATAACAATGATATTATATTTATTCCTGAAAGTGATAATGAACTTGTCTATGTCATGGGCGAGGTCATGGTGCCTGGAGCCCTCCAATTAAAGTCAGAAATAAGTTATCTTGACGCACTTATGTTTTCAGGTGGCCCAACCAAGTCTGCGGACTTAGAGCAAACATTTGTTATTCGTTTCGACAATGGGACACGGCGCATTCGTCGCGTTAACCTTAAACAAATGCTTGAAGAAGGTGATGGTTCGCACAATTTTGTGCTGAAAAACAATGATGTTATCTATGTTTCTGAAACGGGTATGGCGAGTTTTAACTATGGAATGCAACAACTTTTACCAGCTCTAGAGGTCTTAAATCTTGGTACTTCAGTTCTCGAGCGCTTCGGAGTAATGGAGACTTTACGCGGTAAGTGGTATGGTACTGAGGGCTTTGTTGATGGAGACTAAGCAAGAAAACGTCCAAAATATACCAGAATTTGCAGATCAATATCCTGACGCTTCAAGCCCTATCTCTGGTGAGCAAGTAGAGCTAGGTAGTGCCCGTAAACCCCTCGATATAGTTGGAGCAATTCAACGCTATCTACGAATTATCATACTTTTCGGTATGATAGCTTTTTTATGCATGTTGCCGATAGCAATTACAGCAAGCTCGCCTTATTACATGGCCACCGGTAGTATTTTGGTGGAACGAGTCCGTGCCCCAATCATAGCATCTACAGAGCAAAGCTCAATTTCAAACTTCTTTTACGACTATGCACAAACAGAAGTAATGCGCTTGGGCAATACAAGTATTTTGCATAAAACTTTAGAGTCATTGCCATTAGAAATAAAAAACTTCCTTGCACCTGATGGAATAACTGCAGCATCCATACAACGTTTACGTAGTTCCTTAACTATTGGGCTAATACCAAATACGCACCTTATTATGGTTCAGATGAGAAGCAATATACCAAGCTATGCTACAGAAGTTGTCAATGTGCTTATGAAGACATATATCAAACATACAGAAGAAACTGCTGAAAATAAAGATGCACGTCGAATAGACTATCTCACAAAAGAGCATAAAATTTTAGAATATAAAGTTAAAAATCTTACACAACAGCTCATGAAGCTTGCGAAACAAACGCGTACTGCAACTTTTGTTGAAGCGTATAATGTTGAAAGCTTACGGCTTATTGAGTTGCAAAAAGCATTAACTGTCGCTTATAGAGATAAACTTATATCTGAAAATCAAAACATTGCAGTTAAGAGTAAGGCAAAATCTATAAGGCAGTTGTCAACAGAAGCTTTGTCCGATGAACTAGTAGCTGGCGACGAATCACTATGGTCCATAAGCTACTGGACATATAAAACATTGCAAGAGATGCGAGCTTCAATTGATGGCATAAGTCGCACAAATCCAGATCGTCAGTATATTGAATCACGTATGAAGGCAATGAAAGCGTATGAAACAAAACTCAAAGAAAATGTGACTGAAAGAGCAGAGCGGATTGTACATGATAAAAGAGAATATGAACTAACAAAAGAGTCACTCACTGCAGAAGCTACTGCATTTGCATCAGATAAAACATATAAAGAGCTTTTAGAATCTCTACAGTTACAACAAGAAATTGCATCCAAGAACTCAAGTCGTATTATAGAAGCCCAGATGCTAGAGACTAATTTAGCACAGAGCCGTGACCGTCTTTATGCTGTTGAAACTCGAATGCAAGAGTTGCACGCAGAGTCTAAGTCGCCAGTACGTGCAAGTGTTGAAGAATTTGCGCAAAATTCCGATCAGCCAGCTGGCACAAATCGTAAAAAATTTATTATGTTGTCAGCATTTAGCAGCTTTGGTGGCATCGGTTTCATTTTTTTAATGATGGAGCTACTGGATAATCGCGTACGTTCAGGGCGCGATCTTATTGCTGCCACAGAACATAGCCCAAGCTGGCCAATTTCATTATGGCAAGGTGAGGGTGACTTTTGGCAATTGACATCTAAGCATCCACAGGCTGAGGGGGCAAAAGCCATACGAAGTTTAGCTATACGGCTTCATAAAGAGCGTGCTCTACAGAGTAGCAACAGTGCTCAAATAGCTGTTTTTATGGGTGTATCAAATCAAGTTGGCACGTCATCCATTGCTATCAATACAGCTCGGGCTCTAGCAGGGCTTGGTAGCAAGATTTTATACATTCAAACACAATTAGCAGGCGATGTTCCTGATAAAAAACAAGATAGTATGGAACAGACTGCCAATACAGCAACGGGCCATGATTTTGTCTGCACATTACAGGGCGATGACCCTCTAGGCTGTATTCAAAAGCCTGCTCAAGAAGATTTCGATATAATGACCTTTGGAAGTGATTGGGGCCATGGACATGATGGCAAGTTGTCCTTTTTCTTACATACTTTTCGCTCTGAATATGAATTTATTGTCGCTGATGCAGCACCTTTACTCGACAGTGACTTTACAGAGTATCTATTACTTGAGTCACATGTTGCAGTGCTCATTGTGCAAGCCAATCGTACAAAGTATGCTGATTTACGTAAAACTCTTGAAGTTCTGTGGAGACTACATATTCCTGCCATGACAACAGTTTTAAATCATGGTGGTCCGCTTATATATACGAGAGCTGAAACCATTCTACGCAAATTACCAAGAAAATTCTTGGCCTTAGCGATGCCACATTTGGTGCAGAAAGATTATACATTAAACAAATCTGTTCGATCTGAACATATATGGAATGTAAAAGAGTAAAAATATAGTACTTATAGTATTATACTTACTATCATGATGCTATAGATGTATGCTTAATTCAATCATAAAATAAATGGAGTTATTGATGATTGAGCATGACATGCAAAATTCTTCTTCAAGTACAGTTGTCTGTTGTATCGAAAGTGGTCCATTAGAGCAAATGACTTTACGTATGATATCTTCACTTAGGCATTTTGGCGGATTGCTGGCCAACGCTGAAGTTATCGCAGTGTATCCAAGGCAGGGGCCAAGGATATCTTCTACTACTATGCAGGCGTTATCAGCACTTAATGTTAACTATGTAGAATGCAAGAATAACAGCGTTTATAGCTGGAATAATTTCATGAATAAGCCAAAAGCGCTATTGTATGCTGAAAAGTATTCTTCTTCTGAAACGTTACTGTGGCTTGATTCTGATATTCTAGTGACTGATTGCCTTGGTGATTTATCCTTATCGCATGTGCAAAGTACTTCATTAGATACGATACAACATCATTTTGCAGCATGTCCTAGCGATAAAAATATTGGTACAACAGGTACTAGTGATGAAAATGATATATTTTGGCAAGCCATATGCAAAGAGTTACGGATTGATATTGAAAATTTACCATGGGTAGAGACATGTACAGAAAAAAAAGTCATACGATGGTATTTTAACAGTGGAGTATTTTCATTCCAACGTCAAAGTGGATTTGCACAACAGTTCTACGATTATTGCTGTACAATTCTTGATAGCCATATTGCGTCACAAAAAGCAGGAATTTTTTTTACTGATCAGGTCTGTATGGGGCTAGCAGCATATAGTTTGGGCTTGCCAACAGCCATACTTGAACACAAATTTAATTTTGCACTTGGAAGTCGTGAACGCAATATACAAACTGATGTAGTAAAAAATGCTGCAATTTTACATTATCATGATGCGCTCTGGCCCCATGAATGGTACAATACAGAGTCACTACTATTGAAATATCGTCCAGATGTATATGATTTCATAAAAAAGTTTGGACCACTACAGAGTGAGAAGTCACTATCACATAAAATACTACGTAAAATTATCTCAACATCACGGGCTTGGAAGTTAAAAAAGCATTTATCGCGTTGCACGTTTTATTAGTATGTTACTTCACTATAAGGAGTGTTAATGAGACTTTTAATTATTCAATATGGTGACTACTATAAGGCGCTTAAAGCACGTGATGCTGGTGAACCTGAAACATATCGAGCTCAATATCAAAGCTTAGACGCAGTGGATAGAATTATAAAAGGTCATCCTTGTATGGTTATTTGTCTTGAAAATACTACACAGCAAAGTAAAAAATTACTCATCCAAGAAAAAATATATAAGAACTATCAAATTATATATGGAAATTTTATACCATCAATTTCGTCGCATAATCATTTTAAAAAAAATTTAGTATATAAAATTATAAGAAAAATGCTATACAGAGTAAAAGCACTGCAAAATATGCATATTCTTAAAAAAATTGTACAAGATTTTGCACCAAGCCATCTTATTATACGTACTTCAGGATGGATTTTAGGTGATATGGGCATGTGGGCCATTAAAAATCAAATCCATCTTCTACCTCTACTTGCAGACTATGAAGAACAAAAACAGGGTTTAAAAAAATATATTGGTCTTCGACATCTAAAAGTGTTGCATTCAAAAAAAGTACCTTTGCTATGCAATCATAACTACCCAGCATGCAGATCTTTAGTATATGCTGGTGTTCCTGCAAATAAAGTTGTTCCTTGGGACTGGACTGTAATACGAAAACCTATAGACAATAAGAAACATAAGAACTATACAAAAGATGACGCTTGTATATATAATCTTGCACAAAAAGAACACATATACACAGTTAAAAATAAAAGAATAGAACTTTTATATGCTGGATTACTACAGTATAATAAAGGGGTAGGGGATATTTTACATGCCTTAGCAATTTTACGTCACGAAAAAAATGTTATAACCGAAGCTCCTTTTACAATTTCACTGTCCATATGTGGAACTGGCCCAGATGAAAAGGAATTACGCACCTTAGGTGAAAGTCTAGGTCTTTGTGGGCTAGGCAGCGGCCACGATATTATTCATTTCTGTGGCGTGTTGTCCAATGACGAGATCTGGTCGCGTATGCAAAGTGCAACCGCAGTCATCGTACCAAGTTGGCATAGCTATCCTGAGGGTATGCCAAATGTGATTTATGAAGCATTTGAGGCATATACACCTATTATAGCTAGTGATCATCCATCATTTTTGGGTAGGTTAAAGCATGGTCGAGGCTGTATGATTTTTCAAGCACAGCAAGCTCGCAGTCTTGCGCGTACCATATGGGCAATGGGGCAAGATGCGCAACACGAACGTATTTCTGATGGAATTATAGATGCTTGGCAGGCAATTCAGTGTCCTGTTTCTTTTGAAGATGTCCTTGTACAGTGGAAAGAATATACACTATATGGAAAAGATATGCCATGCCTGCAGCATTCAATTGCAAACATGAAATAATAGTATTCATAATCTGAAAATAAATACTATACCACTACATCGCTTTTGATTATGTAAGTGTGATCGTGCATGATTTAAAAAGGATTTTATGATGAAAATATTATTTATTGTAGAGCAGTGCAATCCTGAGTGGCCCTCTGTACCTTTAGTTGCATACAATTTATGGAATGCCTTAGCAAAAATTGCAGACGTGCATCTTGTAACACATGCACGTAACCGTGCTGCACTTGAGCGTAAACCTTGGGAAAACGAGTCTCAAGAAGGCGTAATATATCATGATGCAAGAAAAATTGACTACATTGAGGAGTCCTATTGTATACGCCAGTATTACAAGGGCTTAGCGTATATTTTTGACAAGCTAGGCACTGGGTGGCCCTTATATCATGCGCTCACATATCCTGTATATGCATCTTTTGATCGTGCGGTCTATACGCGCTACAGTACTGCAATCTGTAATGGTGACTACGACATTGTTCATGCATTCACACCTGTATTGCCACGATACCCTGTGAAAGTTGCGAGATTAGCATGTAGGCAAAAAAATGTGGATATGATGCAAGAACATAAAGCATCAACTCCTTTTATTCTTGGCCCAGTCAATGGTGGTTTGCCTTATCCAAAAGGTTTTCAGGATGTACAAAGAAAAGAAGGCGCGCATTTTAATTTTTTAAGACATTTTAGTAGATATATTCCAAACTATAGTACAACGTATTTGAACGCAACTCAAATTTTTGTTGGGTCACAATATACAATGTCTATGCTTGAAAGTCGTTTTCCTGAAATAAAATTACGTATGTCACTTTTCCATGAAAATGGATTAACACAAAATTTTTATACGAATATACAGAAAATTAAAGAAAAATTCTCTACATCTCAAGAGAATGAAAGTTTTTCTACAAAAAATAATAAACCATTACGCTTGTTATTTGTAGGACGCTTAGTCCCTTATAAAGGTGTACACTTCGTATTAGAAGCATTGGCTTTATATTATGCCAAACTACACAATAAAGATAAGAATAATACGCAACACAATAGTAATGAAAAAGTAGAATTAGCAAGTAACACATTGCATAAAAAGGAAACCTACAACACTCAAACGATCCTCACTATTGTTGGTGATGGACCAGAACGCCAAGCACTGGAACTTCAAAGCAAAAAGCTTGGCTTAGAGCATTGTGTGCACTTTATGGGCCATCAAAAACCACAAAACATGGCGAAATTTTATGCAGCCGCTGATATTTTTGTTTTTCCGTCAATTCGTGAATTTGGAGGTGCTGTTGTTCTTGAGGCAATGGCTAACGGTTTGGCGTCTATTGTTGTTCACCATGGAGGGATTGGAGAGTATATTGATGACTTGTGTGGCATACGTATTAATCCCATTTCTGCATCGTATATCATTCAAGAGCTAAGCTCTTCTTTACTTTTATTGCAGAACAATAGGGAACTTATAAAAGAATTAGGAATACATGCTTATAAAAAATCAAAGAACTATGCGTGGTCCAATAAAGCAGCATTGCTTATGAATGAATATAAAAAAGCTCTAAATGCTGCTGTAAAATAAAATACAGGATTATTTTTTACTCATGGTATTGAATAAATATAAAGTACACTTGGTATACACATGAATATCATAACACATATAGTTATGTGGTTGTGGATTCCTTGTATTTTATATCTATTTAAAGTGATGCAAGATGCCGGACGAAAGCTTCATCGCCAAAATGTGCCATATAAAAACCATACACTATCAATTAGTACAGTTAATCAGTCCACAAACAATTCCTTTCACTTTGGAGGAGAAGGTGTCCTTGGGCTATGGGTGAGTAACGATAGCACGCGCCAAGCCGCTATCATCGCCTTTGTAGCCTCTTGGCTTTTTCTGCCTGTCGCACGATATAACATTCCTGTTTTGCCAGATTATACTAAAATGTCAGCTACTTGCATTGGCGTACTTATGGCGTCAATGCAATTTGATAGTAAACGTTTAGCTTCTTTTAGCTTTAATTTTACAGATATTCCTATGTTTTTATGGCTTATTTCACCTTTTATTTCTTCACTCAGCAATGGTCTTGGCCTTTGGGACGCCTTGGCAGCTTTGTTTCAACAAGTAGTTTCGTGGGGGATGCCATATTTTATTGGGCGACTGTATATTAATGATATTGCGGGCTTACATGATCTTGCGCGTGGAATTTTCTATGGTGGTTTGGTCTATATTCCACTGTGTCTCCTTGAATCTCGAATTAGTCCACAATTACATAGAATGCTCTATGGCTTTATGGCCCACTATGACTTTTCACAGACGTATAGGATGGGTGGATGGCGGCCAATGGTTTTCATGTCGCATGGTTTAATGGTTGGGGTTTGGATGATGGCTGTAACGCTGAATGGCTATTGGATGTACCGCCACGCAGCTCTTGATAATGTAAAAAAAGCCCTAAGATTGCCCCTTATAATGCCTATTCTCTATTTTACTATGGTGTGGATTAGGTCTTTTGGAGCTGTAATGCTATTAGTTATGGGTCTAGGATTATTAATTTTTTCTACCAAAACTAAACTTAGACTTGCATTAGCAGCCTTTTTACTTTTGCCTCCATTATATATGTTTTCAGGTGTTTTTAATATTCCACTAGGCCAAATGGTTGTGGATGGTGTGACATCTATCAATGCAGAAAGGGCCTCATCTTTAGCTTTTAGAGTTGATAACGAGCATATTTTAGTTGAGAAAGCAATGCAAAGACCTATTTTCGGATGGGGTGGCTGGGGCCGAGCACGTGTGTACAATCATTTGGGTGAGGATATTTCTGTAACAGACAGTCTTTGGATTATTGTATTAGGTAATTATGGAGTTTTTGGTTTATTATTTATGTGGCTTGTATTTTTTATGCCAGTTTTTCTATTTATGATAAAATTTAAGGCAATTCTATGGTCACAAAAAGAATATGCTCCTATTGCTTCATTATCCATTATGATAGCACTGTATACAGTTGATAATTTAATCAATGCAATGGAAAATCCTATTTTTATTTTTGTTGCAGGAGCGTTATCAGGAACTATGATGACAAAAAATCAAAATAATAATTATGATAAGCATAAAAATACTATAAATCATAAAAAAACAAAATTATATAGTAGTAATACGCAAGGATACCATAAAGGAAACCTTCATTTTAAAGAAGACCAAGTACAAGACATCTCAAAACAACAAAGAAAAAACAAAACACAACGTTTTTTATAGGTACATAATGAATATAGTATACTTAACAAGTGAATATCCTGCATTATCACATACTTTCATATTACAAGAAATTGCAAATTTAAGGAAAATCAACAATGCAGCACAGGTAGACAGTCAAAATAAATACAATAAAAATACAATAACAATCTATATAGCATCCATACGTCGCCCACAAAATATAGAATACATGGGAGATGCTGAACAAAAAGAGTATCAAGAAACATTCTACATTCAAGAAAAACTACTAAGTAGTGGAATAGTACAATTTCTGGGACTCACCTTAAGGCATCCTATAAAAACACTGCAGCTTTCTTTTTATGCTATGCGCTGGGCTTTCTTGTCTGGCCCCAAAAGCATTATAAAAGCACTAGCCTATATACTTGAAGCATCACTGCTCCTTACTTATTGCCGTAAAAAGAATGCACAACACATTCATGTACACTTCGCAAATCCTGCTGCAACAGTGGCAATGCTCGCTGCAACATTTGATCACATAAGCTTTAGTATTAGTGCACATGGTCCTGATATTTTTTATGATTGCCATGAAAATTTACTGCACTTAAAGGCAGAAAGGGCACTTTTTATTCGATGCATAAGCCACTACTGTGCGAGTCAATTTATGCGCATTATGCCAGCTGAAGACTGGAAAAAACTCCATGTTGTTCGCTGTGGTGTAGATGTAAACTCTTTTAGTCCTTTACAGCATGTGCAGTATAGTAAGGACGACATTTCAACAAATAAAGTCATACATTTTGTATGTATAGGTCGCCTATGCTCTGCCAAAGCACAACTTTTGCTTATTGAAGTTTTTTTAAAAGTGTATGCTGACCTTAAAGTTCGTGATATAGAATGCAAGTTGACAATTGCTGGAACATTTAACAACGCGAATAAAAGTATTAACGACAATATTGAGTCATATATTTTTGAAAATAAAGTTAATCAAAAAGATATAATGAGATTAAATAACAATCTGGCAAAAGAAATACAGTCGTATCAAGACATTGTTAAAGATACTAAACTGAACAACCTACATAGCATTCTACATTTTGTAGGCCCAGTATCACAAAAAGAAGTAAAAGAGCTTTACCAAAAAACTGATATTTTTGTCTTACCTAGTGTGGCTGAAGGTGTACCCATTGTATTGATGGAGGCTATGGCCATGGAAATTCCTTGTATTTCAACTCAAATTACAGGTATTTGTGAGCTAATTACCCATGAAAAAAATGGTATGCTTTGTTATGCTGGAGATAAAACAACATTATATGACTGCATGATGCGCCTCGCATTGGATAGTGTCCTACGAAATACAGTATCTAAAGCAGGTCGCAAAACAATACTTGAAAAGTATACTATATCAACAAATGCAAATGCTTTGGCAAAACTGTATCAACAATATCTTAAATAAATTTTTATACTATAGTTTAGGTGACTATGAATAGATGTAGAGAGTTTACAAAAGATTTTCGTAAAAAATGGCTTTTCTTTTATGGAAATAGGTTGTCGTTGTGGCGTTTACGCGTGCGACAAAAACATAAGATGTTTGCATGGAATATAGTTATATACCTGAGTTTATGTATAAAAAGATTACTCGACATTATAGTATCAAGTGTTGCTTTGATACTCATGGCACCGATCTTTATTTTATGCGGACTTGCTATTGTACTTGAAGATGGAGTCCCAATTTTTTTTAAACAAGTACGTGTCGGAGCTTTTGGCAACTTGTTTGAAATGTATAAACTACGCTCCATGAAACAAGATGCAGAAGATGAACTAGAAGCATTGCAAAATATAAATGAAAGTAGTGATGGAATTACATTTAAGATGCGTAAAGACCCACGCATAACACGTGTTGGAACGTTTTTGCGTAAAGCATCACTCGACGAATTACCTCAATTATATAATGTGTTGAGAGGCAACATGTCTCTTGTTGGTCCCAGACCAGCGCTGCCCAGTGAAGTTGAAGAGTACACCTTGGAACAAAGAAGAAGGCTGAATATTAAACCTGGCATCACTTGTTTTTGGCAGGTTTCTGGACGTAGTAATTTGTCCTTTAATCAACAAGTACGTTTAGATGTGATGTATTTAGAAAGCCAATCGTTTTGGCTTGATATAAAATTACTTTTAAAAACTATTCCAGCAGTTATTTTTGCACGTGGTGCATATTAACATTGAGAAAAAGAGTGAACTATGTATGTAATTATATATTATGATGGCAATACTACTTGGTCAAATGAAGATGGTACAATAAATTTTTCTATGCTTAGTCTTTGTAATAGAAGTATTGCATTTCATATGATTGAACAAGTACTCAAAGTACAAGAATACAGTCAACGTAATCAGCATAGTACATTCAGTATTGATAAAATTATTTTCATAAGCGACGATAATCCTTCCTTACTACGGTCGCATTTAGGGAACGGCGAGCGGTGGGGGTGCACTATTGAGGTTCTTCCCTTATTGGCTTCACTTGATGATACAATTGATGTTGTTGCCTACTCAAATAGTATCATCAATAGTAAAAGCATGCTTATTTTTACTAAACTGTGTATTTTTAATCCTCAAGATCTTTACAATAGTATACATAGTCTTTTATCACATGATCAAGTTCATTCATATGCAATGCCAAAAACAAAAGATGTAGATCAAAATATGTTCATCATATCTAAAAAATTAGAATTTCTTCCTCTATATATCTCATATTTTGAAATACAAAATCTTAAAAGCATTGCAGCTGCAACAAAAAACACTCTTAAAGGTGAGTACCCTTGGTTACTACGAGATGAAAAGCAATATGATGATTTTCCAGCATCGCAGTCATCGCAGCATATTACAGATATGAAGGATATTTTTATAGGAACTCAATGCAGTATTGCTTCAGATGTGCGTCTATATCAACCATCAATCATCGGACATAACGTGCATATTGGTGAAAATTGTACTATTGGTCCGTACGCATGCATTGGTGATTTCTGTATCGTTGATGAAAATACTATCATAGAAAACAGTATCATATCTAAAAATACTTACATATCACCACTTGTTTCCATAAAAAATTCTTACGTTATTGGTCAAAGCATTACACAAATAGAAAGCGATGTTTGTGTTATTACACCTAATACATTGATCGAGGCAAATAAGAGTTATGATATAGCGTTACTGTCGCAGCGGCATAACAAAAAAGTCTTTTTTTTGAAAAGGGTTCTCTGTATTTCTCTTGTGTGGTCCGTGATTTTGACTACTTTCTTATGTATTTCACCAGTAATACTTTTACAGTGGATATTAGGAAAAAGAAGCTTCGCACAAATAAACTATACAGAGCATGATGAAATAGAGACGTTACAATGTAACTCAGTATCTAAAAAAGTAAAAAAAAGCATTTATATTGTCAGTAAATCAGCACCACCATGGCTTCATGGTCCCATAATGACATTTTTTCCAAGTATTATTAATGTCATACTTAGGGATATCCCTCTTTTTGGATTATCTTTTATAGAACATGACTGTCTTCAAGCGGTGGAGTGGCTCAAAAAGAAAAATTACAGCAATCCGCATACTAACAAAAATGGATTATTGCCACCTTGGTTCGGGCTTAGCAGGGCGCCAATGACATCTATTGAAAAATATATTCACGCGATATGGTATGCCCATGCAAACGACGCATGCGTAGACTGCAGAATTCTTTTTGGTCTTCTACGATATGGCTGGGGACATATGAAAGACCTACAAAAATAAATCACATAAAATATTTTATTTTACCGTTTTTTTCTTTTTATAGTTTCTAATATTGCAGTGCACTCTTCAGAACTTAAACAATATCGCCACAGAACAATGCCACACATTAGAAGATAGAGAACTCCTAGTATAATAACAATACCTAAAGTCTCTAGACGGCCTAAATTAGGGAAAATAAAATCACATAAGCTTGACATTAAAGCAATAAAGCACGCTATCAATGCTGGATACATCGCAGGTTTAATACATATTGTTATGTATTCATGAGAACTTACAGTAAAAACATCATTTGTTCGTATTAAAAAGTACATTGAACTAACAATTGTACTTAAAGTAAAAGCCCATACAATTCCCATAATATCATAATGCACAGTCCAGATAGAACTCCACAGTAGAAATAGTATCATATTGATAAGTATAGCTTCTAATTCTCGCCCAGATCGGTCAATACCCCTCATCATGGCAGAGCAGGGGAGTGTGGCAAGGTGTATTACGCAGAGCAATCCAATAACAACGCATATGGTATGGGCAAGGCTGTAGCCTTCACCAAGCCACGCATAGAGTACTTGCGGTGCTGTTGCCATAATAAATCCATAAATGACTACATTCAAAATATTGATATAGCGAGATGCTTGCAAATAAAGACTACGTAACTCTGGTGCATCATAATAGTTTTTACGTTGTAATATCTGTTTTTGCTTGAACATGCTAGCAACAAACAAAATAATACACAGTATAGTAAAGATACAAATCGCAACATACACGAAAATATTATTTGCAAAATTGTGTTGTATATAGTCAATACATCGCATATATATTGTATTATTGAAAATATCTTCAATTGACACCAAAAAACTACTTATGAAATGTGTCGATAAATTTTGCCCTTTACTAAAATTCAATAGATAAAAGGTAAAGATAAGAACGACTATGCCAACTACTGTAGTGGTAATACAAAGAGAACTATAGTGCCAAATTCTATTAAAAATATATTTTTGGCCACGTATCTTGTGACTATTACTAAGCTCATGCCCATCCTTATTTCTCCAAACTCCTTTCATGGCTGAAGCAGCGGGCAGAAATGGCGTGCTTGCTGCTCCTGTGATACTCCTAGCTGTGAAAGGAAGTTTTCGACCTACTTCGTATAAGCCCGTGGCACTCAAGCCAAGTATACTTGTAATGATAATCCTATCTAAACTTCCTAAAAACATTCCTAATAATCCAAGTACTTGTACCTTTCCACCAAAGACGAAAAGCTCTCTATAGTACTGTTTATGGACCAATGAAATACCAATTTTTAAACTCGGTAAAATACGGAATGCGACCAGTATATGAGCCAGAACGTCCACAAGAGTCTTCATTATGTAAGCATACATGACACCCATAAGCCCTAGTCCAGCACGCAAAAAAAGAACTATCAAAACAACTTCAAGCAAAGTTGATATAAGCCATATTGTTTTGCTCAGGGCTATTTCTTGTAAGCCCTCCAAAATAGCCCTAAATGCCCCAAGCGTGAGATCAATGAGAAATACTGAAGCTGTGCCGATTAAAAGAGACCTTGCTAAAGGCACAAGCTCCGCATCTATGTCAAAAAGACCAATAATCCAAGAAGACGCCAACACAAGGACAATAAAAAAGAGTATGGAATATCCACCCATAACCATCAAGCCAGTGGAAAAAAGCCCATTAATTTTATCCAATTTTTGTGCATGAAAATATTCTGCAGTATACTTTATATAGCTGTTATGTATACCAAAAGCAGACATACCTGCATACGATAGGACCACAAAACAAAAGGCCCATAAACCATATGCAGCAAGGGTCACATAGGACAAAATAAAAGGTGTGATACCTAAACGACTAAACAGGTACACAAAGTTTGCGGCTATAGCGACAAGAGAGCCAAAACGTATTTTTGCGTGCAAGTCTTTCATAGTAATATCATTATACTGTATTTTACATTATACGTTGTTTTTTTGTCTTGCAGTTTCGATGTGAGAAAGAGCAATAATCTCTTTTTTACTATGTGCTAAAGCTGTTCTTTGATCTGGAAATACTAAAATTACTTTATGAAGCTGCAAAAGTTCTAGTATCATCCGCACTTCGTTGTTTACACCGCCTATACATAAATGACCGCCATGCTCTTCATGTTGATAGAGTGCTTCAACAAGAACGCTCAACATGACACTATCAAGATAGGTCACTTCTGAAAGATCAATAATAGTTGAGTAAGAATGTTTAGTCTGTGGATTATCCAAGTCCTTTCTCTCACATTCTTCATCGCCACAAGTGTCTTCTTTCCACGTTATTTGTAAATGCTCTTTTATTGACGGTATATTTTTTTCTTCTATGCGACCTTGTAACGATATGATTACGCAATCATCCACAATTTTCTTTGTAATACTCATATCTTGACTCATATATACCTCGCTTATATCGTAACATTACTACATAATTATCCGATATAGATGTATATGCCAAGTATAGTTCCATCTTTTGTTGTCCTCATTTCCACATAAAAAAACAGGCTCACGCCAATAAAGCGTAAGCCTGTGTTAGTAGAGAGAGTAGGCTAGCTAAAGAACTATCGTAGGAAAACTACGTAATCTCTTTGGAAGCCCTAAATATCAAACAACATTTCAAGATCATCGCGAGTCAAAGACTTCCAAGCTTCTTGACCCGGAATAATAGCCTCAGCAACACCGCGCTTCATATCCTGCAATTTGAGGATTTTTTCTTCAACGGTGTTCTGACAGATAAGCTTATAGCTAAATACCTGTCTTGTTTGACCAATTCTGTGGGTACGGTCAGTTGCTTGGCTTTCCACAGCAGGGTTCCACCATGGATCATAGTGGATGACGTAGTCTGCGGACGTAAGGTTAAGACCAGTACCACCAGCTTTGAGCGAAATAAGGAAGATTGGAATATCGGGACTGTTGTTGAACTTGTCTACCTGTTCAAAGCGGTCTTTACTGGTACCGTCAAGGTAACAGAAAGGAATTTCCGCAATTTGTAGCCACGAACGGATGATATGCAGCATTTGCACAAATTGCGAGAACACCAGAACTTTGTGACCTTCTTCCACGATGTCCGTAATCATATCCTTAAAGGCATCAAATTTACCAGATGGCAAATTGGTGGTGAAGCCTGGCATATCGAGCTTGAGCAAGCGTGGGTGGCAACAAATCTGGCGCAGCTTGAGCAGCGCGTCGAGAATAGACATTTGACTTTTGGCAATGCCTTTTTCGTCCACGTCGGCAAGCACCTGATCCTTGAGCTTGCGGGCCAAGGCTGTATACAGTTCGGCTTGCTCTTCGGCCAAGGCGCAAAAATAGGTATTTTCCACTTTTGGTGGCAAATCCTTAGCAACTTCAGACTTGGTACGGCGCAGAATAAATGGCCGTACACGCGTACGCAAATAGTCCAAAGTCTCAGTATCGCCATCTTTAATGGGCTTAATAATGCCGCGCTGGAAGGCGTGCTGCGAACCAAGGAAGCCTGGCATGAGGAATTCGAACAGCGACCACAACTCAAAGAGATTATTCTCAATTGGAGTACCAGACAGACAAAGACGCATATCCGCATTGATACGACGCACAGCCCTTGCCGTAATGGTATTGGGGTTTTTAATATTCTGTGCTTCGTCGAGAATAATGGAGTTAAATGGATGCTCTTGCAGAACTTCCAAGTCGCGGCGCAAGAGGGCATATGTCGTGATAACAAGATTAGCCGAATCTATTTGCTTAAACATGTTTTCACGGCGCGTACCATATATAATGAGACGCTTCAAGTTCGGTACAAATTTGCTTGCTTCACGGTCCCAGTTCGGCAAAACAGATGTTGGAACAACGATGAGATTTGGCCCGTTGAGACCAATTTCAACCATATGTTGAATGAAAGAAAGGGTTTGTACAGTTTTGCCAAGACCCATTTCGTCCGCAAGAATACCGCCAAAGCCATATTCGCGTAAGAAATTAAGATAGGACAAGCCTTGCTTTTGGTACTCACGCAAAGTCGCTTGCAGGCCAGCAGGTGTATCTATCTGCCTAATTTCATTGAAGGTATGGATTTTGTCGCGCAAAGTATTCCAGAAGCCATCAGTGGTTGCATCTGGCAAATCATCGAGCAAGCTATCGAGGACTGGTGCCTCAAATTGCTGGAACTGCTTTTGCGGTGGCTTACTTGGGTCAAGTCCAAGTGCCTGTAATTTATGAGCAATACGTTCAAGCCAAGACTCAGGTAAGCTTGTGTACGAACCATCCTTAAGCTGAACATATCGCTTACCTTGGGTCCATGCGCGCCAAATTTTTTCAATGGGCACGCGTTGGCCATCGTATTCAACTTCAATATCAAGGTTGAACCACTTTTCTTCCTCATTGCTCTCAACATTAGCTGTGATAACTGGCTGAGATAAGCGAACTTTATACCGCGACAAGGCTTTTTCGCCATAAACACGGTACCGCTCCACAAGTCGAGGATACGCATCAAGCAAGAACGTGATGGCTTCTTCTGGCTCTAAAAACCAAAGACGGCTTGTCCTTGGCTGAAAGTGCATCTCATTGAGCAGAGAAATGAGCGCGCCTTCTTCAGACTGATTGCGTCGAATAAGGAAGGTATTGCCTTCAAAAGCATAGCTCCCAGTCTGAAAATCAGGGTTTGGCCCAGCAAGATAAAAATCACCCTGCAAAGTTTCGTAAATATTTTGCACCTCAAGGGTAAGGAGGCTCCCTTCTTCATCCAAGAAAAGCTTTGGATTATAGCTAGCTGGCTGGAAAATCGGCTCCATGAGCGTCAAGAATTCTTCTTGGCCATAGAGCGCAGATGCAGGGATATGTGTCCAAACGCGATCAAGGAATTCAGGAGTCTCTTCTTGTGGAATAAGCGGTGGCTGGCGGATAAGTTCTTGTACAATTTGTGGAGGTAAACCCGTTTGCACAGGATAAAAACCGCGGTTCCAGCAAACCCACATAGGCATTTGACCATGGAACGTAGCATCACTATCTTCTTGCAAGATAGAGAAGGGAGGGTGCCCATCGCGTTGAAGCATGACGTCAAAAGAGAGCCCCTCACCTGCAAAGTCTGGACGTAACTTAAGGCCCATAGACGTGCTTTCCACGCGACAAGGTGTTTCTGTATCCATCCAGAATAAATAATATTCTCGGCGAATGGCCCAGAAAAACCATGAGATGAGGCCATCAGGAACTTCGACTCTATGACCGTAATAATCCACATATCGGCCAATTTGCAGCGCAACTTTTACAAGCTGTGGTGACAATTCAGACCAGTCAGGATTATTAATGATTTGCAAGAGGGTGACTTCGTTGTGTACAGAAGATAAAGCCGTTTTATTTTGCCGCGCACGGAAGAAGGAGACAATGAGACGCCCCGGTTCTGGATAAAAACGGAAAATTAAATAATGTTTGCCCGGTTCTGGCTCAAGCTCGGTGGCAAAGAAGGAGCGAAAGCTTTGGCGCCATTCGCTACGTGGCTTAGGGGCCGGCACATCACTATCTTCAGGAATATCTAATGTTGACAGCATTTTAAGGCCAGTTGCTGCCACATGTCGGCAAATCCCAGAGAATGAGTCCGAGCAATTACACATATATTCAGTGCGCTTATCCGACAAATTTAACGTAATTTTAGGCTTATAAATTTGGAAGTCGTCGCTTTGAATGCTACCATCAATCTCCCATGATGTAGCACCTTTGTTCACACTAATTTTTTGCACACCACCTTGCGTAAAAATGTCCTTACCGCCCTCAAGAATATACTCGGGAACGGCATGCTGTGTAAAATCTTGTAACAGCGAACGGACAAGGCGGTCCTGATTATTCTCCATCAGTGTTGTGCTCCTTCATAAAAAACAAATGCGGCTAGTAATGACAAATTATAGCAAAAAAACATTGCCTATTTGCCCGTCACTAAGCAAAGTAAACCATGTACACGGGGCCCAAAGCTTTTCCGTGGGGCATCCCAGTCTTTGTAGCTTGTAAAAGCCATTGCAAACAATGACGTTATGTACAATACTGAAATCGATGATTTTGGCAAGAGAGGAGAGGCTCAAATGACATCTATTTTTTTAAAAAACATGCCACGCTTATATCTACAGCTTTTTGTATGCATAAGCTTTCTCACGCTTCCTATCTTGGTTGCTTGTGATAATAGCGCAAACACAGCAGAAAAGGCAAGCGAGCATCGTAGTGAATTGCTTCTTTCTCAGCATGAAAATGAAGAAAAGCATGAAAAAACTCAAATAAATGTAAAAAATCACGGAAATATAGACATTTCAGCAGAGAATAGCATGGCAGATAGCGAAAGTGCGGCACAAAGCACTCACAGCTCTGCTATCGAAACAGAAAACGGAGCAACGCCTGAAAAGGGTGGGCACATAGTTATGGGTAGCATCGGCGAACCATCTACGCTCATCCCATTTTTAGCCACAGACTCCGCTTCCCATGAAATTGCAAGCATGCTTTTTGTGGCGCCTTTACGTTATGACAAAAACCTGAAAATTGAACCATGGGCAGCTGAGTCCTATGAAGTTCTCAATGATGGCAGGCTATTACGCTTTGTCCTACGTAAAGGCATTATGTGGGAAGATGGCGTAGAATTGACGGCCGATGACGTTGAATTTACCTATAATATTATCATCAACCCAACAACACCCACAGCCTACGCAGAAGATTTTTTAGCGGTAACACGCTTTACCAAAACAGGTCGCTACAGCTTTGAAGTCGAATATGATAAGCCTTTTGCCCGCGCTCTCGTCAGCTGGATGCAGGCTATTATGCCGCGCCATATTTTAGAAGGTGTGGAAGGGCAAGCGCTTGCAACACATCCTTTTGCACGAAAACCAGTTGCAGTTGGCCCATATTCTTTGGATACATGGCAAGTTGGTAGCCATATTATCTTAAAAGCTGTAGAAAATTATTTTGAAGGCGAAGCACTGCTCAGCGACGTTATTTATCGCATCATTCCCGATAATGCCACCATGTTCTTGGAATTAAAAGCAGGAAAATTGGACATGATGGGGCTTTCGCCACAACAATATTTACGCCAAACCAATACCCAAAAATGGCAAGAAGAGTGGAATAAATACAAGTATTTATCCTTTGGCTATACGTTCCTTGGCTATAATTTACGTCACCCATTCTTTACCGATGCAAAGGTTCGCCGAGCTTTAACCCACGCCATTGACCGAGAAGGCATAGTCAAGGGAGTTTTACTTGGTATGGGCGAGCCTGTCATTGGTCCCTACAAGCCTAAAACTTGGGTCTACAATACGGAAATTACTCCCTATGAGTATAGCCCAGACATGGCACGTGCGCTCATGGCGGAGGCTGGTTGGCGTGATACTGACGGCGACGGCTTACTCGATAAAGATGGCGTGCCCTTTGCCTTCACCATTTTAACCAATCAAGGCAATGACCAGCGCATCAAAGCCGCGACAATTATTCAGAGTCAACTCAAGCAAATTGGCATAAAAGTGCAAATTCGCACTGTGGAGTGGGCCGCCTTTATTAAAGAATTTGTCAATAAAGGACGATTTGACGCTGTTCTTTTAGCATGGTCCATTGGGCAAGACCCTGATTCCTTTGAAGTTTGGCATTCCTCCAAGGCATTTGAAGGGGGACTTAACTTTATTGGCTATAGCAATTCTGAAGTAGATGAAGTATTAGAAAAAGGACGACGCGCACTCTCGCTTGAAGAGCGCAAAAAGCTTTACGACCGCTTTCAAGTTTTATTGCATGAAGACCAGCCATATTGCTTCCTCTATGCGCCATATGCCTTGCCTATTGTGCAAGCTCGCTTCCGCGGTATAGAGCCAGCACCTGCTGGTATCACATATAACTTTATCGATTGGTGGGTTTCGCGACGCGACCAAAACCCCACATTGCAACGGTGATTTATGATTCGAATTCAAGACATTCTCGACAAAGTCGCGTCATCACATAAAGATGCTGACCTTGAGCTCATTCAAAAAGCCTATGTTTTTGGTGCAACCCACCATGCAGGTCAGATGCGTCTGTCGGGTGAGCCATATTTTTCTCACCCTTTGGCTGTAGCTGATTTATTGGCAGAAATGAATTTTGACGAGGCCACCGTTGCAGCGGCTTTACTTCATGATACCGTTGAAGATACCAATACATCAGTTGATGAACTTGATGAACTTTTTGGTGAAGAAGTTGCCGACATCGTGGATGGCGTCACCAAAATGGGCAAAATGAATTTTGAGAGCAAAGAAGCTGCACAAGCCGAAAACATACGTAAGATGATTTTGGCCATGTCTCACGACATTCGTGTTTTGATTGTAAAACTTGCGGACCGTGTACACAATATGCGGACGCTTGATTTCCAAAAAAGACATAAACAACAGCGTATTGCACAAGAAACGTTAGATATTTATGCACCGCTTGCCAATAGACTTGGTCTGCACCGTGTGAAATTGGAGCTTGAAGACCTGAGCTTCAAATATATGAAGCCTGATGTTTTTGCCCAAATTTCCGACTGGCTCGAAGACAATCAGGTTGTTGAACGTCGACTCATTGAAAAAGTATCAAAACGCATTGATGATATCCTAGCGGACAATGATATTATGGGCGAAGTCAGCGGCCGCATTAAGCATAAATCCAGTATTTATAAGAAGATGACGAGCCAAGGTGTCACCCTTGATGAAATGCACGATATCATCGCCTTCCGCGTCATTGTAGAGGAACCGCGTGATTGTTATGCCGTTTTGGGCCTTGTGCACGCACAGTGGAAGCCAGTGCATGGTCGTTTCAAAGACTATGTTTCCATGCCTAAAGCCAACGGCTATCAAAGTGTACACACGACCGTCATTGGCCCAGAAGGCGAGCGTATTGAAATCCAAATCCGTACTGCCGACATGCACCGTATGGCTGAGCACGGCGTTGCTTCGCACTGGCTTTACAAAGAAGGCAAACGAATAAACCCTAGAGATGTCGAACAATTTGCATGGCTGCACGAAATTTTGGACCGCCAAAAAGATGAAGCGGACTCCAAAGAATTTATGCAATCGTTGCGCCTCGATTTGTTTAGTGACGAAGTTTATGTGCACACGCCTAATGGCGACGTTAAAGAGTTGCCTGAAGGTGCGACGCCCATTGACTTTGCCTATCTCATCCACTCACAGGTTGGCGATCGTTGTGCTGGTGCCAAAATCAACGGTAAGCTTGTCCCTCTAGGCACACACCTGAAAAACGGTGATACGGTTGAAATCATTACCGATGCACATCGCCATCCAAGTCGCGACTGGCTTAAAATCGTTAAGACCGCCAAGGCTCGCAATCGCATCCAGCACTTTGTCCGCACGGAAGAACGTGAACGCTCCATTTCCTTGGGCCGTGAAATGTTGGAAAAAGAAGGGCGCCGCATGGGCCTTAACATCAATAAGGCTATCCGCGAAGGAACTTTTGATAGCATCTTGCGTGATTTTTCTGCAAACTCTTTAGATGACTTGATTTCTTCAGTTGGTTATGCCCGCTTCACACCCAAAAAAGTGCTCAAGCGTCTGCAAAGCCTCTTGGTTCCTGCACCTGTTGTACCACAAACTCTTGAGCCTGAAGAAGAAACGGCACCAAGCGTAGAAGAAACCGCAGCAGCGAAGCGCAAGTCGGAAAGCGTCAGTGTTTCTGGCGTGAGCGATTTACTTGTACAATTTGCCAAG
Source organism: Pseudomonadota bacterium (assembly GCA_044433065.1). Lineage (GTDB taxonomy): Bacteria > Desulfobacterota > Desulfovibrionia > Desulfovibrionales > Desulfovibrionaceae > Nitratidesulfovibrio. The sequence goes on along the minus strand of JAWXUA010000001.1, from coordinate 27,296 downwards.
TGCTGTAACCCTGTACCGGGTGACGCCATCGTGGGCTATACCAGCCATGGTCGTGGGCTTATCGTACATACAGCCGATTGTCCCCATGTTATGGAGCTGGAATCCGAGAGACTTTTACCTGTTTTCTGGGATGGCCAAGAGGGTAAACCGTTCCCAGCTCGTATTCATGTTTTCTGTCGCAACGAACGCGGTTCTTTTGCGCAAATCAGTACCACGCTCAGCGATGAAAATATCAATATTGACTCGTGTAATGGACGTTCTCTTGTGGACGGTCGATCGGAAATGGACTTACTTGTGGAAGTTCACGATGTTACACAGCTGTATCGCAGTATTGATAAATTACGCAAATTATCGTGCGTCCTTGAAGTTGTTCGTGCCGCACCAAATAGGTAGTCTATACGTTGCGCGACGCCAAACTTTGGTAAACAACACATAAAAAAGCCGCCATGGTCATTGCTTTTTGAGCAAACCATGGCGGCTTTTTTATATCATATGTAGATATGAGCTTGAGTCTGTTTTATGCAAAGCTGTGCATAAATGTGCCTAAAAGGTAATACCTCCACCTACAGTTACCTCATCAGCATTGCGCGCGGTCACAAAGCAAGCTGTGCATAGAGTAGAAGTCACAAGGCACAAAGCAAGAATAAGGGCAATGCGACGAAATTTGAGCAGGTACGTATTCTGTGTGTGCATTGTAAACCTCTGAAAATAAAATGTTTAAGCTAGATAAAACCTTTGCACCAAGGAAAAGTAAGACCATGCTACCATGGTCGGGATGAAAGGATTCGAACCTTCGATCTCTGCGTCCCGAACACAGCGCTCTACCAGACTGAGCCACATCCCGATAGTATCGCAATGCTTATGCTATGGCTCGTCCAAAGGTCAAAAGCAACGCAATGACGCTTGCTGTGGCAAAGAATTGCAATATAAAAACAAGACATACAAAGGGCTTAAAGCGCATGGGCGATGCATTGAGGCTTACCATGCCACCACAAATAATCCCTAAAATGGGTGTGATGACGATGCAGGCAAGGGGCACAAGCGGAATGACAGCTATGGCTGTTTGCGTAGTCGCGCCGATACTCAGGAACAGCGGAGACAGTACAAGCCACAATAAATAGGCGAGCGGTGCGATGCAGACTGCATAACCACAAGTAGCCCAGCTTGCACACCATGACATGGTGAAATTGTAATAATCACGGCCAAAATCGTCAGCATTGCGACGTAAAATCAACCACATCATGGCAAAAAGACCAGTGACCGCAATGGCTGTGCACAACGCTGTGGCAAGGCATGGCAACATGAGGGTTGGCGTTGCAGGCAAGAGTAAAGCCCGCATGATTTCAAGAGGGGTCCCAGTAGCTGGTAAAGGGTGGCCCGAAATAAACATGGCGCGTGCTATAGCTAAGGCAATATACAGGGTCTTCATCATGCCAAGGCCAGCAGCAAGGCCAAAAATTTGGTGGATGAGTTGCAGCTTGGCAAGCTTTGTCCATGTGAATGCATAAAGCACTGCAAAAACAGCAGAACTTGTTAAAATAGCACCAAGGGCAACAATGGGCAAAAATAGGGGAGAGTCAAGAAGCGTGGCATCTAACTGTACCAATCGAGCCACAGCAAGCCCCAACATAAGCACAGCCAGTGGGGCAAGAATAGCAGTAAGTTTAGCCATTTGGCGTCCGCACTTATTGTAAAAAGAGCGGCGTTTTGCAACAGCCAATGCTTGCCCAACCAAAGCCATGAAAGGCAAACCTATTGATCCCAATACTAACAATAAAAAGAACGCGGCAGGAACTGAAACAGTCCAGATGGTTATATCCGGCATAATTGTATACACAGTAACTCCAAAAATTCGTATAAAAATAGTACCTTACAAGGCAAATAACACCAATAGGTGGACGCAACATATTCCTCAAAGCATCATAACCAAATATCTGCAAAATGGTCATCATACAATTGCTTTTTTACAACAAAACAAGCTGGGGTGCAAGTTATGTTTAGCGGCCTACAAAGAACTTTATTATAAGGGTACACATGAGAATGAAAATGTTTTTATATAATTAGATATTGCAAAAGCTATTTTATTATGTGTATATATCTTAGTGACGAAAGATGCAACGCGTGCTAAGTTCTTGAGGTAAAAAAAATTTACAACATGCAACATGTCAATTACTGTGAGTCTTAAGAACGTATCCACTTCAGACATGAAAAATGATGTACTAATGAGCTACGATAACAATGCACTCTTAGAAACTGAATATTCTACGCAATATCCAAGTCATGCACCACAATTCTCAGAACTCAACGAAGATGAGCGTCGTGAATTATGGGCTGCTCTTGCTTTGCGCCATACAGAAGGCTTAGGTAGTAGGTCACAAGGTAAACTTGTACGCTTTTTTGGCTCTGCATTTACTGCAGTACAGGCAGCTCCAAACTGGAAAAGACTGCATATTCCAGAAGCTAAAGCGCAATCAGTACACGATGGTGTATGGCGTAAAAGTGCTGAAAAAGAATGGAAGCAGCTTTCTAAAAGCGATGTTGGCATTATACTGTGGACAAGCCCCCAGTACCCTATACTATTGCGCCACATTTATGATCCTCCCATTCTTTTATTTTGCAAAGGCGATACAAGCCTTTTATCCAATGCTACCATCAGCCTTGTGGGGTCACGCCTTTGCTCCAAAGAAGGCCAAGCCATGGCCCACACCATTGCATCAGAGCTCAGCCGCGTGGGCATCACGGTTATTTCTGGCATGGCTAAAGGCGTTGATGCTACGGCACACCATGCAGCATTGCAAGGGGTTGGCCGGTCTATTGGCGTGTTAGGCACTGGATTAGATATTTGCTACCCTGTTGAAAATAAAAAACTTTTTCGTAAAATCCAAGAAGATGGACTTATCGTCACTGAATTTTCATTAGGAATGCGAGCGCTGCCACAAAACTTTCCTGCGCGCAACCGTATTGTCAGTGGTCTATCGCTTGGCGTTCTTGTGGTTGAAGCCGCAGCACGAAGTGGAAGTTTGATTACAGCACGCTTAGCTTTAGAACAAAATCGAGAAGTCTATGCAGTGCCTGGTCCTTCAACCATGCAAGAATATAGCGGCTGCCATAATCTCATTCGACAAGGGGCGCATCCAGTCTTTCATGTTGATGATATTTTGCGTGATCTTGCCTCACCTTTGCAGCATCAATTGGAAAATACACAGTGCCTTAATCTGATGCGTAAAAAACGACGCAAGGATGCACAACAAAGTGAAAAAACGTTGCCCCCTTCAGATATCCTAGCGCCGGCAGTCACTCAGCACGCCGAAGAAGTAGTCTCAAAGGTGGACAACGAAAAGTGCGCTAGGCCAGAGCAAATGAGCGTAATGGCAGGCCCTGAAGTAACGGTACGCCCTAAAACTACAACAAGTGCTAAAGTAACGCCACAAGCTGATGCAAACCTCGCGCAATTACTAGACTATCTTGGAAAAAATGGAGAAGTTCATATTGATACCATAGCTGAGTCGCTTAGTCTCAATGCAGGTAAACTCAGCGCACTACTTTTAGTCCTTGAAATGTCAGGACAAGTTCGACGTCTTCCCGGCATGCGTTATATGCTGGGCAGGGGTGCTTAACATGGCAAGGCGTATACGAAGAGCTGAAGCAGCAGCAATACAAAACGGTGCTCAAGCAACGATGCAGAGCCACCATGAAAGCGATGCCAACTCTGAAAAAATACAAAATCAATGCTCAGAAAATAGGGTAGAGCGCCCTGAAACAATTGATATGTTTTTAGCCCATCTCGCATCAGAAAAGGGCTATTCATCGGCAACTGTCGTAGCCTATGCGCGAGACATTGAGCAATTCCATGACTTTGTAGACGCTGAAAATTGTGGTTTGGATTATCCAGAAAGAGTAGAGCGACGGCATGTCCAGCGATTTCTTGCCGAACTGCACCGCATTGAGACTGCAAAGAGCTCTATGGGACGTAAGCTATCAGCTTTACGAGCATTTTTTCGTTTTATGCTCCGATTGCGCCTCATCAAAGTAGACCCTATGGCTGGCTTACATAATCCAAAGCAAGAATTTCACCACCCAAAATCACTCAACGTTGACCAAGCCTTTGCCTTGCTAGACGCTAGCCCTTCATCCAGACTCTCACAGGTTTCAGCAAATAAGACAAATGAAAAGGTTTTTTCCGAAGATGTGATAATAGAAACTCCAGACAAAGCACAAACTACGGCTGGAACTCCTGACACTGCACTGCGGCCGCGCCGCAAAAATGCAGACCCAGCCATAGAAGAGGCCTTGCATACGCGAGACGTATGCCTCGCAGAATTGCTGTACGGTTCTGGTCTGCGTATTTCTGAAGCACTTTCTTTAGATAGCTTGGACATTGACAGCCGTTCTGGTGTGGTGCGCGTACTGGGTAAAGGCAGTAAAGAGCGTCTTGTGCCTCTGAGTGATACCAGCCGTGAGTCCCTACATAGTTGGTTTTCCATGCGGTCACGCATTGCTATGGATACAGAAAAAGCCCTCTTTGTTGGTGCACGCGGAATGCGTCTGAATAGACGTCAAGCCAATAGAATTATTGAAGATTTATGCTCACAAGCGGGCCTTCCCCAAGCAATCTCTCCCCATGGATTACGCCACTCCTTTGCAACGCATCTACTGGAAGCTGGTGCTGATTTACGCAGTGTGCAAGAATTACTGGGCCATGAACGTCTTTCCACAACGCAACGCTATACGCATCTGACACTTACACACCTTATGAACGTCTACGACAAAGCGCATCCACGTTCATAGTCTTTATAAAAAAATAAAAAAAACGCCATGAACATGCAAGTTCATGGCGTTTCTTATAGGCAAAGAAAACTATCGCTGTAACAATGCCATTGGTTTCCGCAACGCTTCTTCGAATTCACGTTGCAAAGAGTCAATCAATTCATGTACCGATAAAATAGCGTCAATGCGAGCCACATTAGCACCAGAAAATGCAAAGCCACGTTCAAGATTACCCTTCATGGCATTGATAAGTGCAGCAGCAATGCAGTATGGCGTCTTTTCTTGATCGCAAGAACTGATGCATTTAAATACGCACTTAAAAGGTTTTTTAGCACCTTCACGTGCTGCATCAATAAAACCATTACCAATGGCGCGACCGGGCATGCCCACTGGGCTCTTAATAATGGTGATGTCTTCTTCGCGAGCGTTGACATAGGCATCTTTGAAGCGTTGATTGGCATCGCATTCATGGGTGGCCACAAAACGCGTACCCATCTGCACACCAGATGCGCCCATATTCAAATAATTGCTGATATCTTGGCCAGAATAGACGCCACCAGCGGCAATAACAGGAATGGCGCGCCCCTTAGCATCCTCAAAAGATTTCACCGCGTCAATGACTTCAGGTAAAACATGCTCAAGAGAAAAATTTGGATTGTCGATTTCTTCTGGCTTAAATCCAAGGTGGCCGCCAGCCTTTGGACCTTCCACAACAAAAGCGTCTGGAAGGTAATCAAATTTATTCAGCCACTTACGTGCAATAACACTTGCAGCACGGGCCGAGGAAACAATGGGCACAAGCTTTGTACGAAATTCTTCTTTCTTTTCTTCGCAAGCAGCTTGCAAATGCTTTGGCAAATCAAGGGGTAAGCCTGCGCCGGCAAAAATGATGTCTGCTTTATTTTCGATGGAGGTACGAACCATTTCACTAAAGGTGGTTAAGGCCACCATAATATTAACGCCAATAATTCCGTCGGTATTTTCGCGAGCTTTTTGCAATTCACGACGCAAAGCACGCACGTTGGCTTCAATGGGATTGGTAGCCACATCGCGCTCTTTCATGCCAATCATGGCACCGGCAATAACACCAATGCCGCCTTCATTGGCCACAGCAGAAGCGAGTCCAGAAAGAGAAATGCCAACACCCATGCCGCCCTGAATAATGGGCACGCGAGCCGTAATATCACCGATTTTCAAAGATGGTAATGCCATTGTTTTGGTTCCTTCCCACTAAGTGGGTATATAATGATGAACGTTCTAGCTTCGTTTTCCCCTGAAGCATAGAGCCGTATTCCATAAATCCATAATCCACTGTCCAATTGCATGAGATGACCATGTAATTGGGAATATTGTTAACTTCAGTGCTATATAATACAAATTTGTAGTATATAGAGGCAGCTAGTGACAAAAAATGACACAAGATGAAAAAAGATACTTCTAATCCATTCCCTCAAACATCAAAGAAGTTTTTTTTCAATCTATCATTTTAACTATTTTGTATGATTTCAGTAGCATACATAAAACATTTCATGGAAGCTATTCCCTCAAACAGTATGTCCAATCCATATTCCTTATATGCACAAACAGTCTACAGCGACATAACAAAAGCGTCAAGTAAACAAGTTAGTCATATGAAAAACAGTCCTAAGCCATGAATGCGTTCTTTATGGCTCCTCAACATCTTGAATTGTGCATACATGAATAAACGGACATCGATCACAATGCGTACCTTGGCATGCCTTGAACGACGGTGTCAATAAAAGGTGGCGCACGAGAAATGTGAGCAATGTTGGAATTTGTTCCTGAATAGCAGATACACGGTCTTCATCTGTAATTGTTGATCCAAAAAGCACGCGTTCTTTGCCTTTATCCCGTAATTCTACATAGGCCGCATCATAAAGAGAGGCTTCAGGATGGCTTTGATCATACATATATAGGTAGCAAGGCAATTGGATGCTTGATATTTTTTTGCCAACTTCTAGGAGCAAATCATGGCCATCGGGACCTTCTTGCGTATCCCCATGCCAAGACTGGAGCTTTATCCATAAGTCATCATCGTTCCATACACTGTTGCTAAAGCTCGTAACAGAACCACTTTTATAGTCAAGAATGACATGCCCAAGACCTTCACGTTTATCCACGCGGTCAATACGACCATGAAGCTTGATAGTGCAATCATCAACTATAATATCGGCACTAACAACACTTTCAAGCTCAACAATCATGGTCGATTGTTGATTTTCAAGATAGCTAGCCAGTCGCATGGGGGCTGCGATTTTGAGCATCATGAGGCTATCCGCTGCCAAACGGTCTGGCATGTCGCTTGCCTCAAACTGCTTGAAAAACTCACGCTGTAAGTCCGCAACCTGTAAATCACCATCCTTAATGGTACGGCCTCGCCAAGGTTCATAAAAGGCTTGTAAGGTTTGGTGTAAGAAATCGCCAATGGCCGCTGGGTCATCACCTTCGTGCACTGCATCTGGAACTCTAAGGCCGCAAATACATTCATGAAAAAAGCGAAATGGGCACGTTAGATACGTATTGAGGCGAGAAGGGCTTAGTGGTTTTTGCAGATAATGCATCATCTGCTCGCGTACCGCAGCGGTCTTCACAAGCTCCGCTGTAGTTAAGGGCGTTGGGACTACGCTACAAGAAATTGCGCGCACGTTACCGTCACCATCTTGTATGATTTTTCCTTGCTTACACTCTTCATGCCAAAGAAGCTCTTCTACAAAACGGCTACGCGTTCGTTTAGAGTCCAAAAGCCCTGATCCTGCGCTATGTTGCCATAACAAGGTAACATGCTCGGCACTGGCAAGAAGACGGTGGAAATTGTGCGCGGTAACCCGTTCGCGACGATACGCATTAGGTAAATTTAATGCTGGCCTCAAGCTATCTGGCAGCAGTGGGTCATGGCCTGCAGAACCGGGTAGGGCATCATCAGTAGCATCTAAAACGATGATGTTCTTGAAATGCAAAAGGCGAGATTCCAGCATGCCAAGTACTTGCAGACCACCAAGTGGGTCGGCTTCAAAGGGGACACGCTCATTGCGGATAGTCTCACGGACAATACTAAAAAGAACATCTTGGCTAAAATACTGATCTTTAAGGGAACATTCTTGTAAGGACGGAATGACGCGCTCCATAAGACGGTATAAACATTCTCCATCAATGGGGAAGCGATCCCATAAATCCCCACCATGTGTCAGTAATACGTGACAAAGTTCTTGCATAGCCATGGCAATGCTTGCTGGCGTCGTCGCATGTTCCCAAGCAGTCAAACAGGCTGTGAGGATTTTTTGAAGGAGTTCACGGGCCTCTTCAGATATGGGTTCTGCACTGGAGATTTGCTGAGCAAGACCGCTGCTGCCCTGCATATTTACTGTTGTCTGACTAAAAATTGCCTCGTTGAACAACAGCTCAAGGTCCACAAAGCGGCTTCCCTCACGTACCTTATCTTCCACAGCATGCAAAATTTCAATCAAAGGGTGCTCAGACCCTGAAGGGGAAGCACTGTCTGAAGCACTTGAGGCATCAGCTTCGTGCGTCTTAGCATCACAAGGCTCCACAGACAGCATCTTAATATAAGGATGTCGGATAAAATCGATGCAAGGGCTCCAATGATATAGACCTTTGCCTTGTTGCCCTCCTAATTTGCGTCGCTCTTGTAAGCGCATGAGAGTTTCTAAAAGGCGAAACAATGTCGAGCGAGAAAGCGGATATCCCATGGAAATATTAACGTTTTTATCAGGTATGTGGTGTAATACCGGCATGAGCAAATTTGTATCAGGAAGGACAACGGCAGAATGGGACACGTCGCCAAACTGGTCCAAAATGGAGGCTACTTCGTGTAGCTGCGAATGCAAGTCATACCCTTGGCAATAGTCAAGCTTCACTTGGTGCTTTGATGGCGGACAAGTAAGTATGGTATCTGCGCGCCATGAACGGACCCATTTTATATGGTCATCACACGTCCAGTGGTGCTGCGCTGGCCTGCCATGGAGTACATCCAGAATGCGGTGATCTGTGTGCAGAACAATATGTGCCATGCCACTTTGCCACATATGTTTGAAAATGGTTTCTTCTGTGCCACTAAGCGTTGCAAAACCAGCTATGATTATGGTTTTATTAGATATTGATGGAGGTAGAGCATGTACATTTTGACAAGATCGAAGGGCATCGAGCCCAGTTGTTGTCCAACGGCGTGCATCAAGGGCAGCCTCGTAGCTTGTATAAATATGCCCAAGATTGGCAAGCAAAGCCGCTGCAAAGGCTGAGACCTCGCCATCGGCGTGAGCAAGGTTGGCTGGCTGAATATTCTGCGTGAAAAATTCTTCCATTAACGAGGCAAGCCGCACACCCCAAGGAAAGAACTGATGCATACTACCTTTATTAAGATGCTGAGATAGTTCATCATTATTTTGTGCAAGACGCTGAACACATTCATAGAGCAAGGACACTCGGTCTAAAAGTTCAATAGTGCGGTGGGGGCGCTTAGGAAGTTCCGCACGCATAAGACCACACAAATCTTGCACCGTGAGCATGCGCGGCAAAAGGCATGGTTTGGGTATATCCTCAGCAAGACGCAATTGTTCCACAAGGTGGCGGGCAGGGCGACTATGTGGAAAAATCACAACAGCATCAGAAGGATTGTCAACCATCTGCACTATAAGGTTTTTTATGCTGAGTAAAAGATCCGTATTCCACGGCACAATTTGAAATGGGGACGGAGTCTTATGCATGGCGAACCTCGTTACAGTGGTTTTCAACAATACTTAATTCAGTGCTTGAACTTTGGGGCGCAACAGAGTCAACATATTCAAGGCGTTGCAAATCAAGGTAGACAATGATGCCACGACATGGGCGATGCTGTAGCTGGTCTATTCCTTGTGCTTGCCCTGTTCCATTCGTTTGCCCATGGTGCATGGCAGACAAAAGATTAAGGTATCTGCGGACTTGGCCTACATGGTCTGGCGAGGCCTGGCCTGTTTTATACTCCACAACGAGACGCTCACGACCATCATCCACAAGCAAGTCAACTCGGTGCCGATTGCCATACGTATCCAAAATTCCTTGCTCTGGTGTGCCATAAGAAAGCCAGTAGGGAGCATCTGGAATGTTTGCAAACCATGAAATTATTTGAATAAGCTCTTGCTCAACTTTGTGCGGCTCGGGAATTGGCAATCTGAAGGCGCGCATGGCATTTTGCACTGCTGTCAGAACATGGTCCGCAATATTGACCTGCTCAAACTCGCCTGCATGTCCACCAAGTCGCAAATGTTCAAGGCATGAATGCACAAGCATGCCGCGTTGGCGCTCGTTAAATTGTACGTCTTGCAAAGCGTTACGGAAGATTTTTAAGCGAGGTAACCACTGCATGGGGCGCCAAGTATCATCTAAAAGGCCCCTTGAACTTTGTGCTAAGACTTCTGTGGCTTCCGAAACTTCAGTGATTTCTGAAGCTATTTCCGAAGCTATTTCTCCACCTTGCTGCCTTGTGGCTTTTTGTTCACAGTCGCTTACTGGCAAATTCCTACCAGAAGGCGATAGCGTACCCCGTTGGCAAACGATACAATTTGTCCCCAAGGCTGTGGCATTTTCACCATCTTGTATAGTACGCGAAGTTTGCAATAATTCCATAATCGCATTGGAAAAAACATGAGGTTTTTTAGCGCTATTGGTCACAAAGGCGTAAAGCTCTCGCTCTGCACGCGTCCACGCAACATACAATAAATGGAGCTTTTCACGTGCCTCAGTGGCTTTGGCCGCATAGTATGCAGGGCCAAGCTCTTTGCACTCAGGCAGAACAACATCATGCTCTTCAATCTTGTGATGCACCAATTTTGAAAAGTTGCTATCGCCACTTTGATGATATGGAATGACCACAACAGGAAACTGTAAACCCTTGGATTTATGCATTGTCATGACGCGCACAGCATCCATCCCTTCAGGCATGGGGACCTTTTCGTCAGAAGCTTCTGTACGCCAAAAATCAACAAATGTGGATAAGGACACATGGCCTTGACTTTCCGCGCCATACACCACTTCCAAAAAGCGGCGCAAAAATCCTGCTTCCTGTGGATAACGTTCAAAAACATCATAACGATAAAAAATTTCACGCACAGTATCGTACGCACTCATGAGGCCTGCGCGGCTATAAAATGGTGCAAAACAGGACTGCCAAAGCTGTGGAAAATCTGTGCGGAACATGGTGAAAAGAGGGCCTTTGCGGCCTAAGCGCTTCTGTGTAGCAAGCCAGTCTTCAAATGTTTGTCGACTATGGCCGGAGACGGAGACAAAGAGCTCTTGCCCTGTGACACATTCCCAAAAAGCAATATCATTACGAGGATAGTCCACAAAGTTCAGCATGGCGAGAGTTTGCCGAATAATGGGGTGGTCGGCAAGGCGCAAACTATTGGACGTGACAACAGGAATACCCCATGACATAAGCCACTGAGCCACTTCTTTGGCTTGTTTATTGCCACGAACAAGAACAGCAATATCACGCCAAGCATGACGCTTTGCAAGATTGTTTTCGAAGAGAGCGTGCACTTGTTCGCGCACATCGTCATGAAGTTCTGGGGTTGATGGGCTTTCTATATGGTGGATTTCAACGTAACCATCTATATTTTCATGGCGTGGGGCCACAAATTGCTCTGACTTTTCAAAGGCTTTGCATAAAACGTCAACGGCATCATCCAGCACGTCGCACGGTGTTTCCTTAGACAGCATGGTTTTCAAAATATTGGTGGCATGCTGTTTGTTCGCAAGTAGCCCAAATACATCGTTATTATGCCGCACAATGGAAGCGGCACTACGCCAGTTGGTGGAAAGATTTTCTTCGCGTATGTCACTGACACTATTAAGCTCTTCATCAGATAAAGCCTGATCAAAGAGCGAAGCATCACCGCCGCGCCATCCATAAATAGCCTGCTTCACGTCACCAATAAGCGTCAAAGCCCCACCTTGGCTTAAGGTTTCAAGGCCAAGAGCTTGAATGACAGTCCACTGATCACGACTCGTATCCTGAAATTCATCAATAAAAATACGGGCTAAGCGCGTACTCATGCGACAAAAAGCCACAGGAGGTCCATATTCTCCAGTAACTGCTTGGCTTGCGAGTTTTGGCAGGAGGATTGCGGGAACTTTGCCCTCACGCAGTTGAAATTGCGTTTGACGTTGAACGACTTCGCGTACTAAATCCACAAGCGGCAACTCGACCATGACCTTGCGCAAAACAACGATACCAGCTGTGAAGTCACGGGTCCGTTTCTGTAGACGGAAGAAAGCTTGCTCTGCTTCTGCTGACGGTTCTTTAGATTTTTTGATAAGCGATTTTTGTAAGCTCTCTTTTCCAATATAGGTAGAAAAGGTAATTGTATCAGGATATTGTAACTGTGCACATTTATCAAAACCTTTGCGAGCCGTTCCATGCACAAGAAGCCCTTCAGCATCGGCTATGCTCACGAGGTCATGAGCAGCAGTACGTAGATCGTCGTACAATTCCCTTAAAAGTTTTTCAATTTCAACTTTTTGCACCGTTGGCAAAGGCTGACTATGCTGTAAATGCCAATCAAGAAGATTATGCAATTCATCACGAACTTTTTTGCCTGCCGTAAAGCCTTTTTGCCCTTCTACACCCTTATATAATAGGATGGATTTACAAGCGTCGTGCAAGGTTTGATGCAAAGGGTGGCTTTCATGACGAGCATCTTCAAGAACGGCATCCATGAGCGGTTCAAAAAAAGCCTTACTATTAAAGGCTGGCTCAAAATCAGGGGGTAAATTAAGCTCGAGGGCTGAAAGGCGCACAAGCATGGTCAACAGGCTATCAATGGTGCGGATATTCAAAGCGCCATAGCGACGAATAATACGATTAACCCATGTGGCGGCTTGGTCTGGCCGTAAAGGCCTTGTAATTGATGGAGGAGTTATATCTAAACTTAAAGTATCACTTGAAGTTTCAAGGCTATGAGACGTCGTATCAAGGCAATGTGGCTTGGCTAAAGCAAGGCCCTTCAACTCAGAAAGAATACGCTCTTTCATGTCCGTGGCCGCACTATTGGTGAAAGTCATGGCCAGAATATCCGTCCATAAATAGGGCAACACATGGCCTTGTGGTGGGCGATTAAAGTCCGCAATCGCCCAGCTTTCCTTATCGCCTTCCTCTGCATGGGCAAGCAAATGCAAAAAACGTTGCGTTAGAGTGTAGGTTTTGCCAGAACCTGCCGAAGCTTTGATTTGAAAAAAGCGTGTATTATTTGACATTTGCGACCCATGCTAAACGCTAAAGAGGAAAGGGTGCAAGGACTAAAGATATATATCGACAATTCAGCCGCCATAAACAATGAACTAAGCCTTGCAAAATTTATATAAATCAATTCCTAAGCTTTTTGCAAGGGTTTTGTTCATAAAAATAGCATTTATTTACGTGCCTATGACCATCCGCGCACAGGCAAACACGATGCTGGCTAAATTTTATTTTGGAATAGGTGACTGTTTTTGAGATGCCCCAAGCGTTAAAGCTGCCACAGAGCGCCAGTGCTCTGAGCACGTATTGAGCACGCGTCTATGGCTGGTCACAAGGTCGAGAGGTAAATGTACATAGCGATCCATAAGCCTTGCAACTACCATGCCCGTGCGCCCAGCCATGGCCGCATGCACAGCATGCTGCCCAAGAAATCCACAATAAACTCGGTCATTTGCTGTGGCAGGAATAGAGCGAATGCTATAGCTTGGATCAATAAATTTGATATTGTGGTCCATGCCAAGCTCTTTGAGGTAGCGGCATATTTCCTCACGTAAAAGGCTTGCAATATCACCAAGAATGCTGTTGCCCGAAGCGTCGGTAGCTTCAGTAATAGGGGTCACATTGGCCATTTTTTTGGCGTGCAATAGGTGTTGCCCAGCACCCTCCGCCACCACAATGACAGCGTGCCCACGATGTTTCAAACGTTGTGCCAAGACTGGCAGAAATCCACCTTCGCCTTCAAGGCTAAAAGGTGCTTCCGGCACCAAAAGGAAATTGACTTCCTTCAGTGAAAGGGTGGCTTGAACGGCAATAAAGCCCGATTCACGGCCCATCAATTTCACAAGACCAATACCATTAGGAGCTCCGATAGCTTCCGTGTGGGCACATTGGATGGCCTCAGTGGCCTTGTCCACTGCGGTTTCAAAACCAAAGGATTGGCTAATAAAATTGATGTCATTATCGATGGTCTTAGGGATGCCGATAATCGCAATCTTAAGTCCCCGATTTTGCACACAAGTATAAATGGCTTTGGCCGCGCGTAAAGTTCCGTCGCCACCAATCATGAATACGCAGTTGATATTCATACGCTCTAAGGCGTCCACAATGTCCTCTGGCGGCTGTGGGCCACGGGACGAACCAAGAATGGTGCCACCAAATTGATGGATGGACGTGACTGCATCTGGCGTTAAATCCATGACAGGATGCTTATATTTAGGGATAAAACCCTGTAATCCATAGCGAATACCAATGATGGATGGAATGGCATAGGAGTGATGCGCCTCAAGAACGATGGAGCGGATGACGTCGTTAATCCCAGGGCATAAGCCACCGCATGTCACAATAGCGCATTTACTTTTGGAAGGATCAAAATACATGGAGTGGCGTGGGCCAGCGGCTTCAAAATGAACAATCTTCCCTGTGCCAAGCTCTGCGTCAAAACCCGTGGCACAATCTCCATCAATAAAAAGGGGATAGCCATCTTCTGGGGCAGGGCGACAATAGCTGAGCGGTGAAGGAATTTTTGCTTGGCCAAGGGTGCTTATGCTGGTGTCAAGATGAAGCTGCTGCATACGTCTTCCTTATTTTGTGCTGAGGAGGGGGGATGCTGGGTTTCCTCGAGTTCTTTTCATATGAGTGATGGCATTGGAGCATAGAAAATACAAAAAAGCTATGAAATATACCGTATACAGTAGGACAAAAAAAAAGAGTCCCAAGGACTCACTTTTTGTATCATTATCTATGGCGCTATGATGGCTTTGGTACATTTGCTTATTTTGTTTTCTGACGAGGAAAGGGCGTTTTGGTCTCTGGTCGTGTATGTCCCTATACACTCCCATAGCCCAAAACGCCCTTAACAAAGTCAGAAGGCAAAATAAGCGAATGTACTACCAAGGAGTGGCTGGGTATTGAGAACCAAGCTGCGTATCAAGGCAAGCCTTGCAGGTTTCGCCCAAAACAACACCGCTATGAGCACGGACTTTGTTGCAACGAATACCAGGCACAACATTGTAAACATAGCGGAAGCACTGGCAAGCAATGGCTGATGCTGCGTTCACGATGCTGAAAATCATGCCGCCATTCTTCCACATGTACAAAGCTTCGCCACGCA
Organism: Pseudomonadota bacterium; assembly: GCA_044433065.1. Lineage (GTDB taxonomy): Bacteria > Desulfobacterota > Desulfovibrionia > Desulfovibrionales > Desulfovibrionaceae > Nitratidesulfovibrio. The sequence continues at coordinate 12,168 of JAWXUA010000001.1, read as the reverse complement.
CACGGTGGCGCACAACTTCTTTGTGACCAAGGGCAACCATGCTACACTCACAAGCAAGAGCGCTTTCACCTTGCACTTGTGCACGAGCTTGTGGCACAAAAGCAATGGTTGGACGAGGCATGCTGCGGCTGATTTGGTAGCAAAGGTCAGCACCAGCAAAATCGTCAAAGAAGCGAGCGTCAAAGCCACCAAATGCCTTCAAGGTATCAGCCTTAATAGCCGCATAGGCAAAGGAAACAGCTTCAACAACGGTAGCACTTTGCAAGTTGCAAGCACCGTATTGTGCCCAATTCAAAACAGTCTTTGGGAATGCTGCTGCAAGGCCAGATGCACCGGTCACAGTGGATACAAAGCCAGGCAAGCGTTGAGCACCCTTCAACATAGCACCAGAGGTCGAAACCACAGCACCACCAGCAACAGCGCAAGATGGGTTGGTGTCGAGGTAGGCGAGAAGACGTGGAAGGCCACCAGGTTGCAAGACCGTTTCAGGAGCAACGAAAACCAACAAATCGCCGCTTGCTTTTTCAACACCCTTATTGGCGGCAACAGCCCAACCAGCATTAAAAGGAACGTCAACAACAGCGTCAGCACCAGCGGCGCGAGCTTCAACAGCAGTGCCGTCGGTAGAAGCGCGGTCAACCACGATGAGTTCCGCCTCAGAAACACTGGAACGGATATCGCCAAGAGCATTTTGGATGGAGCTGAGGCAACCGCCAACGTATTGCTTTACGTTATGGGCAACAACGATGAAAGAAAGTTTCATTGTGAAATCCTTTTTTGTTCAGGGTTAGGCGTAACAATCTAGACGCTACGAGCAAGGCCGATTTCTGCCGACACGTCAGTCATAGCCGCAATGGCAATGTTCAAAAAGTCACCCAATTCAAGGCCAATTTTCTCACATTCGCGGATGCAGTCGCGGTTAACGCTGGCGGCAAAGGCTTTATCCTTCATCTTCTTCTTGAGGCTAGAGGCTTTCATGCCTTCCATACCTGTGGGCCGCACAAGGGCCGCAGCCGAAATAAGGCCAGTGACCGTCTCCCCACAACGCAATGCGGTATCAAAGCGTGTGGTTGGGACATGTCCGTTGCACTCATAATTATGCGCACGAATGGCGGCGAGCCCTTCCTCTGGCAAGCCATCACCAATCAGCTCCATGGCTTTCACACCATGTTCAGCGGGCACATCACGAGTAGCAGGAAAATCAATGTCGTGGAGCAAACCAGTCAAGCCCCATAATTCACAATCTTCACCAAAATGAGTGGCAAGACCGCGCATAACAGCTTCTGTAGCTACAGCATGGTAGATAAGGAACTGTTCTGGCTTATGTTTTTCGACGAGAGCTAAGGCTTCTTGACGGGTCATCATGTTCATGTCCTTACAATTTTCTTTTTGCGCCGAAAGACAATAATCCACGAAAGCCTCCTTGACAACTGTTCTTATGCACTACTTTTGTTGACAGCAGGCTAGCAATAGTCGAAAAGGGGGGTGTTAGGGTCTTGTAAAACAGGGTACTCAGGGCCAAAAGGGGCTTTTTTCTTGCTTTTTTTGGTGCTAAAACGGGTTTGAAGGCCGTTTTTCCCTATTTTGACCGTACACTGACCTCATAAAAAGCTACAATTTTGCAGATTTTTTCTATTTTTTGCAAAATTACATGTTTTTACTTCGTGATTGCGCCAAGTTTTTTGTGAAAAATTTTTTCATTTTTTTTTAAAATCATGCATATTTTTTAGGCTTTGTGCTTTTTTGAACAAGTTCTTGATTTTTGAAAAGGAAAACATTTTTTACAATCTAAGATAACGCATGAATTTACACTTTGAGCAGAAGTCTTTTTTTGCTGAACCCTGAAAAGGCTCAGCATAAAATACTGATACTACTGCTTTTTATATAAACTGTTTTGCGGATAAAGTTTTTCATGATGATGAAGACGCTTTACACCGCAAAGCTAACGAGTTTTGGATACTATGAATACAATTTTAGGCATTAAATTCCGTGAATACGGACAGATATATTATTTCCTTGCTGGGCAATGCGCAGCAGCCATCGGCAATCGCGTCATTGTTGAAACAGAACAAGGTCAAGGTATTGGCGAAGTTGTGCTTATTCGCGATACTTTGCCTGCGTCTATTTTGTCATCAGCAAATCAAGACGGTACGCAAAATTCAGCTGAGCTCAAAGGCATCAGTGAACTTGCTGGTCATGATGGCGAAGCAACAGCCTTACTCATCACCAATACCATAACGTCCGCTGTCGTTGTGCCCAACGCAGATTTGACCGTTGCAGATATTCCTTATGCCTCAGCTGTCATGGCCAAGGCTCAAGCATTAAGGCAGAGCGAAGCTGCGTCACAAGTTCTTGAAACAGAAAGCGTAGAACTGGATACACCTCAGGATGACGATGCTGCTAGCAGTTCTCTTGCCCCTGGCAGCCACTCCCACAATGCCTTCATGGAGTATCAATCTCCAGTAAACGCACAGGATGACGAGCAAGAGAATGCAGACGGCGTGCTTGTAGCAAGCGCTGACATGCAAGACCTCGAGCAAGCAGCTGACCAAGCAGCTGGGCAGTGCGCTGATAGCAACAATATATATAGTGGCCGTATGGTCTCCTATGATGGCTCAGCAGGCGAGCATAGCAGCGATAACCAAGCCCCAGAAGACACGAGCCAACCTTTGTCTTTTGATGATTTGCGGCCCATCTTGCGCATTGCCACGGAATATGACCTTGAGCATGCCATGTCCAATGAGCTCTTAAGCCGCGAAGCTTCCGCATATTGCAAAGAATGCATTAAAATACGCGACTTAGATATGAAGCTTGTGGATGTGGAAGTCTTCTTTGACCTCAGCAAATTTATTTTCTACTTCACAGCACCATCACGCATTGACTTCCGTGAACTGGTCAAAGACCTTGTGAAGCATTACCGCACACGTATTGAATTGCGTCAAATTGGCGTGCGCCATGAAACGCAGATGATTGGTGCTGTGGGTAATTGCGGCATGGTCTGCTGTTGCCGTCGGTTTTTACGTAAATTTGCCCCTGTGACCATTAAAATGGCCAAAGAGCAAAATTTATTCCTCAATCCTGCAAAAATTTCAGGCATTTGTGGGCGTCTTTTGTGTTGCCTTAGCTACGAGCAAGAAAACTACGAAGAATTCCACCGCCGCTGTCCACGACTTGGCAAAAAATACATGACGAGCAAAGGCCCCATCAAGGTCATGCGCGCCAATATGTTCCGCAACAGTCTTATTGCCTATTCAGAGACGGGTGAAGAGCTCGAAATTCCTTTGGAAGAATGGCATGAGATGGAAGTGCGGCGCCCAGACTCAGGACAGCAAGCTTCACGCGCAAACCGTCGTGATAAATCTGCTGGCCCAGACAAGGTCGTAGGAGACAAAGCTGTAGCGGACAAAGTCGTAGGAGACAAGGTTGTAGCGGACAAGGCTGTCGCAGATAAGGGAGCAGGGGATAAAGCTCCAGCAGATGCCTCATCATCGGCCTCAGCAGCGAGCACTCCTACCACACCAGATGCACAGACTGCAGGATGTTCCGGTACATGCGGCACGTGCGGTCAATGCGGCCCCAATGGTTCACGTGGTACACGCTCTATTGTGGCGCAGCCCGTGCAAGCATCACAGGTCTCGGATGCACAAATGTCTGTTCCACAAACGGCTGGGTCACAAACGACTGATTCTAGCGTCGGCATAAACCCAGACGTAACCGCAGACGTAACCGCAGACGTAAATCCAGACGTAAATCCAGACAAAAGCCTCAAAGCAGACCACGAGTCACACAGGCCACTTCAAGCCACAGTGCATGTAGCAGAGCAAGTCATGGCAAGCCTCAGCGGTGTTCATCAGCCACCAAGCGGCGTCAGTGAACACGGTATCCCCACAACGCGAGCACGCCAAGCAGCCTTAGTTCAATCCCTTGCAGGCATGGATGGTGGGCCTCTTTGCTCCATAACACAAGCCGACAAGCCTGTGTCCCCTGCGGCCATTGCTGCAACCGTCATCGCAGACGTCATTTCTGTGGCAGAAGCCGCGGCCAAGCAAGCCCCCGCAAGCATTGTCATGTCCGAGCGTCTCATCAAAAGTACTGACACCTCAGCACTCAAAACATCGCGAGGCCGCCGCAAGCGTCGCCGCAAAACGCGCGATGGTGCCAATGGTGAAGCCTACAGCCAAGACAGTACTGATGCTTTTCCAGACGCTTGTACCGACGCTTTTGATGACAACGATATGGAATAAATCGTCCTAAACCAACAAGGATATATCATGGATAGCTTCTTTATAACCACCCCAATTTACTACGTAAATGCCCGTCCACACCTTGGACACGCCTATACAACCATTGTAGCAGACACCATGCGCCGCTTCCACAGCCTGCTTGGTAAAGAAACCTACTTCTTGACAGGCACCGATGAACACGGCGATAAAATTGTTCAAGCCGCTGAAAAAGCAGGTATTTCTCCTCAAGAATTTGTTGATGGAGTAAGCACGCAATTCCGCAATCTCTTGCCACACCTTGGCGCAAGCAATGATCAATTTATCCGCACCACTGATGAAAAGCACAAAAAGATTGTGCAAGAGTTCATGCAACGCGTCTACGACAATGGTGATATCTATTTTGGTGAATATGGTGGTCACTATTGCACAGGTTGTGAACGTTTTTACACTGAAAAAGAACTGGAAAACGGTCTTTGCCCACAGCACCAAGTTAAACCAGAATACATTGCTGAAAAGAATTACTTTTTCCGCATGTCAAAGTACCAAGACTGGCTCAAGCAATACATTCTCGACAACCCAGATTACATCCGTCCAGAACGTTACCGCAACGAAGTTCTTTCCATGCTCGAAAGCGGTGCATTGGAAGACCTTTGCATCTCCCGTCCTAAGTCCCGTCTTACTTGGGGCGTTGAGCTTCCATTTGATACCGATTACGTCAGCTATGTATGGTTTGATGCGCTCATTAACTACATTTCAGCTCAAGACTGGCCCAACGGTGAAGGCTTTGCCACCTACTGGCCTGGTGTTCAGCACCTTGTAGCCAAGGATATCTTGAAGCCGCACGCCATTTTCTGGCCAACCATGCTCAAAGCCGCAGGTCTTGAGCCTTACAATCACCTCAATGTACACGGCTACTGGCTTGTGCGCGACACCAAAATGTCCAAGTCTCTTGGCAACGTTATTGAGCCGCTAGACATGATTGACCGCTACGGCCTCAGTGCTTTCCGCTACTTCCTCTTGCGTGAAATGCACTTTGGTAGCGACGCTTCCTTCTCCGAAGAAGCTCTCGTCATGCGCCTCAACGCAGACCTTGCTAACGACCTTGGCAATCTCTACAGCCGTGTGCTCTCCATGACCGCCAAATACTTTGACGGTGTCATTCCTGCACCTGCTGACTATACCGAAGCTGACGACGCCATCCGCCAGTTAGCCACCGATGCACAGCGCAATTTCTGCGAGCTTTTCGACCGCGTACGTTTCTCCAATGCCCTTGAATCCCTTTGGGAACTTGTGCGTGCACTCAATAAATACGTTGACTCAGCCGCACCATGGACCCTCTTCAAGCAAGGCGATACCGCTCGCCTCGGCACAGTCATGTACGTGCTTCTCGAAAGCATGCGCAAAGTTGCCGTCCATCTCTGGCCAGTCATGCCCGACTCTTCCGTCGCCATGCTCGCTCAGCTCGGCATTGAATTTGATCCCAATACCGTAAACCTTCGTGAAGAGGGTGCCATGTGGGGTGCTCTGCAAGCTGGCACAACCGTTGCCGCAGCATCTAACCTCTTCCCACGCGTAGAAATCGCCAAGGAAGAAGCACCAGAAAAGCCCCAAAAGCCTAAAAAAGAAAAGAAAAAGGCCGCTCCTGCTGATGCGGCCCCTGTGACCAAAACAGATGCAGCTCCACCTGCTAACCCAGAAGAGCCAGCATTCATCGACTTCACCGATTTCCAAAAGGTCGACATCCGCATGGGCACCGTCCTCGTCGCAGAACGTCACCCCAATGCAGACAAGTTACTCCGCGTTGAAGTGGATCTCGGTGAAGAAAAGCCTCGTCAAATCGTCGCAGGACTCGCAGCCTACTTTGAACCCGAACAGCTCGTCGGACGTCAAGTAGCTGTCGTCGCCAACCTCGCACCACGTAAACTCCGCGGACTCGAGTCCCAAGGCATGATCCTTGCCGTGCGCCAAGGCGAAGGCATGGAGCTCGTAGCAGTCTCTGGTCCCGTCGATGCCGGCAGCAAGGTTAGTTAGGGCAAGATTATGATGACTGGGGAAGGAAACTTTTTCAAAAATTTCCTTCCCCAACCACAAAACAAAAGTCCAACAGGAGGTCTCATGAGTCTGCTTGGTAACGTCTTTTGGTTTATTTTTGGTGGTTTTTTCATGGGCTTAGCGTGGTGGATTACAGGCGTCTTTGCTTTTATTACTATTATCGGCATTCCATGGGCGAAGGCGTGCTTTGTCATGGGTGCCTTTTCGTTTTTTCCCTTTGGGAAGGTTGCCATAAGCAGGGATGAGCTCACTGGCGTAGAGGACATTGGCACTGGCACACTTGGGACCATTGGCAATATAATTTGGTTTATCTTTGCCGGTATCTGGCTTGCTCTTGGCCACGTTGGTTCCGCAATCTGTTGCGCCATTACGATTATTGGTATTCCTTTTGCATGGCAACATTTAAAGCTCGCAGGCATCGCCCTTGCACCAGTTGGCAAGACTGTTGTGCCCGTTGAAGTTGCTGAAGCTGCTATGAAAGCCAATGCTGAACGCGCTGTGTTCAATATGAGAAATGGTAACTAATTGAAATTAATGGCTATACTTCTTATTTGGAGTATGGCTTTTTTTAGAAATTTTTATAAGGAGTCTTTATGTCCAATGCATTTTCTAATCTGCTTCAAGGTTTTGGCCAACGCTTGGAAATGGGCGAATTACGCATTGAGGATGAAAGCTATGCCATGTTGGGCATAGAAGATACCTTGATTACCTTGAAATATCTTGAAGAACCAGATCAAATTTTGATGTATGCCGCTGTGGCTGATTTGCCAGACCATGCCGATGATGCGACCATGAAGGCCTACTACGAAGCTCTTCTCGAAGGTCAAGCCTTCTATGTGGAGACGGCTGGTGCAACGCTGTCCATCAGTAAAGAGCTTGGCATGGTTCTTTTGCAAATTATTCTGCCCATGCGCACCCTCGACGTGGAGAAAATAATTCATGTTGTAGAAAATTTTGTGCGTGTTGCTGAGCATTGGACCGTCCGCTGTGCTGAGCTTACTGAAGGCACAAACGAGCCAGGACCTTTAAGCGCAAGTGAGCACGAAGCTTTCCTCATGCAGCACATGATTAGAATTTAGTTGCATACTTGGCAATCTGGCATTGTATTTGCAGTGACTACAGAGTACACATAAAGGTGCCAATTTTGTTTGCATCTGCCAACTTTATTGCACGTCGTTGCATAATGCCAAGCTTGTTGGCTATCGTATAATCTTCGTTGAGCATAAGGGAGTTACCATGAGCGTAGGTGGGATGAATCAAACACAGGCGACACAAACGCTGAACCAATTCACAAGGGCTGTTAATAACGCTGGTTCTGATAGCTCACGCGTTGTCATGAAAGGTAATCAGCAGATGGGTTCTGTTAAAGCCTTTTTCTCAGACAAGGTAGACAGACAAGCAACCATCGATAAGTTTCACCAAGCCATTACAGCAAAGTATGGTCAGCAAATTGGTGATATGGCTGGAGCGCGCCTCGACAATCTTCGGTCTTCGGGAAAAGCCTTAAATGCTGGGACCATACGCAGTGTTTTAAATGAGGCTATTACCACAAAGAATGAATTGCTCAGATTGAATGGCCCCATGGCTGAATCCTATATGACGGGTGCTGACTTTGAACAGCAAGCAGATGCCGGCTTTGCTGAGACTGGCCTTCCAGAAGGGCAGAAAGATACCTTTGTGAGCGCATTAAAGGCTTCTGTCACGAACATGGCGAGCAATACTGCCGACAAGATTATCACGCCAGCAGCTATCCGTGAGCACGTTGCTACCATCGTCGATACCTGCAAGACAAACTATGAAGCCTTGAAAAATGATGCTGGATTGCAACATTATACCGATATATCGGCGCGTATCCCAGAACACAATAAAGAGGATATGGCCATCCTTATGGCAACATCTGGTGGACACAATGCAGAATCGCAGCCCGGTATGTCCCTGATATTAGAAAAACTGGACACCATGCGCGAAGCACAGCCTAATGGGGCATTGCGTCCTGATACTGTGTGGAATGCCTGCATGGGAGATAAAGAAATGCCTCCAAAGTTTGGGGATCCTTTATCCCACATGGGTAAACAGCTTGAGGACGCGATTTTTCAGGATTTGGAAGACAAGGGTGCTACGGTATTGTCTGCCATGGGCTTAGTAGTTGGCATGAAATATGACGCAGCCATTGAACTTGAAATGAATAACGGTGCTGTAACCAAGGATGCATGCTTCAGCTTGCCAACTCTTGGCAACGGGGCCACCAACGGCACTGTTGATACTGCGGAAGTGCAGCTTGGCGTTGACTTAAAGCGCATGGGCTTAGAAGATGGCGGCGCACACTCCAATTTCAGCTTTAGTGGTGCTGGCTCGACCACAACCATTGACGTCAATGATACCAGCAAGATGCAGGAAGATGATGTGACTGCCTACAAATCTGGTGAAAAGAGCTCCATCACTTCGGCTATTAAGCATGAAGTTACCCAGATGTGCGGCAACGGTAAGCAGGCTGTCTCTGTCATGTACGCCATGAGCCAATCAGGCTTGGCACTTATGCGTAACCTTTCGTCCTTCACAGGTGCGCCTAAGTCTGAACACGCTGCCATGAATATCGACGTGGCCAAGCAAGAGAATGGCGACATTCGCATGACGTTCACCCGTCCAGAAGGGCATGCCCTCGCTGGTGGCTTCCAGTACGATGTCCATGCTGATGGTACAAGTACCTTGAATGAATTGAATTTCTACCATGGAACGGACCCTAAGGCCGCGTAGGTCTGGGGCTAGTTAGACTGGAGGAAGGGCAAACGTTCTGGAGAAAGTTTGCCCTTCCCCCAGACCCCCATCCCTTTCAAAGACTTTTATTTGCGATGTGGGTAACGTTTTTTAAGAACGTTTACGGCGCATGGGGGGAAAAGTTGTACTTAGTTGTAGTTTGACGACATACCTAGAACGTATGTTAAAAAGCATAAAAAAAGCATGGCTTTCAATGAAGAAAGCCATGCTTTTTTTGTTGGTCTATGGGGGAAAGCTTGAAGGCAAAAACAAAGATGCTGGAAAACTAGTCCACACCTTGCGTGAGGACGCCGCACATCTGCCGTGCAATATGTCCACCCTCAAGGTCTTTGACGGATACGGTGACTGGTTGTGTGGTATTATCGGACAAGGTGGTGCACAAGGTATTCATCAGAGGGATGGCACTTTCTGGCGTCACATCGGCTACAACATCAAGCTGTAAATCTGGCAACATGCTGGCGTTCCACTGGGCAGCATGCACACCGTCCACAGACTTTGCGGCATTCAAGGCATACATGTCCATGCTGGCCACAGCTTCGCCTTCAACGCTGCCTGCACCGCTTGTCATGTATGGGCCACTTGCCATGTACGGAGTAAGCAGATCATCAAAGGCACTATCAATCTCATTGATAGCCTGATCAGTTTCCGCCTCAATACCGCCATGCAAACCTTCGTTAAGCTCCGCTTCGCTTTGATTTATCTCCGCTTCAAAATCATCCTCAAGACTTTGTAATTCCAGATTATCTTCGTGTACAAGACTGTCTAAACCATCTTCAATGAAGGAGGCTGCATGGTTCATTTCTTCCTGAGCTTTGCTTAGTAACGCCTCAGCCTCATGCTCTAGACTCTGCTCCATACTTTGGGCCATGCTTTGTCCCATGTTTTGAGCAGTCGTGCCGTGCATTTCTGATAGAACCATATTTTCTTGCGGCGCAAAACGTGCAACGAGCAAAAAGATAAGAGCTAAAATCAGAAAAAGCCGTGTCATTGTAGATGCTTTGGCTTGTCCCTTATATTGCTTAATCAAGAACATAATGGCCAGCAAAGCGCATATGAGCGCACCTACAAGCCCCACAGTGCCAAGAGTTCCAGCATTACTAAACCATGTGCCAGCCCCATCATTGGTCAAATTCATAGCGAACCTCACTTTCCTAAAATTGTCGGGCCAAAGGGCCAAACAATGCTAGAATAGCGGTTCGTTTTCTCTCATGGCAAGGATAATTCGAGAAAGAGGACGACGTGGGCAACAAAGCTGATAGGAGACTTCTGGCAGAGCGTCTTGGACAATAACATCTGCCTTATTTGCCGCTTTCGCCTCAGAAAGTTCAGGTAAAGCTTTAAGAAATTCCATCCCTAAAGAACAGCCAATGGAATAGGGTGGCAAATGTTCTATGAGCTTGGGCATGGAAGCAGGGTAGATGGTCCCAGCCAAAGAGGAACAGCCCACACAGCCTTTGCAGCCTTCAGCACCCGTTGGCAAAGCTGTTGGCAAGATGTCGTGGGCCTTACCAGCTGTAATGCGTATATAGCCAGAAGGATGGGACTTTGTACGTGCGAGCACACGGACCATGGCTTGAAATCGCTCATAAAAGGTATCCATAAAGAGGCCACATTCTTCTTGGCTTGCGTCATTTTCTTCCAGCAAAGCCCAGATAACTTGACCACTTAAACGCCGAAACATAGGATGTTGTTCAATGAATTGTGCATTTTCTTTCATGCCTTTTGATAGCACAATGTTGTGCGCTTGCAAAATCCCCAAGATGGCACAAATTTGATACGATGGCCATTTTTTATGGATAGCCGATGGATAGCAGCTGCCTAAAAGGTTCCTAAAAGGCGTAAAAAAGCCGTCCTCACATGAAGACGGCTTAAATAAGCGTGTGTTCCTTAAATACCTTTCAACTGCGGCAGAGACCTATTTCTGCGCCACAAAACCACTCAACGTTTCGCCAATGGAGGACGACGTACCAGCAACCTTGGCAAGGTAGTAATCGCCAAGGGTATTGATATGCATGCCAGTGTCATCAAAGTACAGGTAATGCTCCTGCTCTTCATTGATGATGGTCTCAAAAATCTTAGAACTTACGCTGTCACCGCAGTCGCGGCAGATTTGCAAGAATTTATTGTACGCTTCAATGGTATTGTCTTCAAGGCTAGCATCGAAGGGGAAGACTTCGCGCACATCTTGACCACGAGTGACATCGCCTGCTGGCTTGATGGTGGGCTCACCGCTTAAGTCCTTGATGCGCTCGGCAAACATTTCAGCATGACGCATTTCGTCGATGGCGATGCGCTTAATATTGCCTGCTAAGGAACCAAAGTCTTGGTCATCCAGCGCATAATGTTGGTTCATGTACTGGCTGATGGCCATGATTTCCATGGACCGAGCCCTATTTAAAACATCAATAACCTGCTGTCTGCGTTCATCTTTGTTGGCAACCATAATAACTCCTTTTTTTGCTGTGACGTTGGCAGTTCGTCAAATCACCCTATGTGGCATGAAAGAGCTTCATGGAGGGCGACTGTGTAGCTAAGGTATGGCTAAGAATGGTTTTTATTGCGATGATTAAGCGAGACGAGGCATTATTTTTATATGGCCCTCACGGCTATGAAAAAATGAAATAGCAGCTTAATTTTTACTTATGTCATAAATATTTGAATTATAACAATAAAAATAAAGTACATTCCAATAATAAAATCTTTTCAAAAAAAATGCATAAAAAGTGAAAAAAAAGCTTGCATAAGTCGGCGCTTTTGCCTATTTATCTGCCTCGCCGGTGAGGCGAAACAAAACGGAACGTGGCGCAGTTTGGTAGCGCACCTGCCTTGGGAGCAGGGGGTCGCTGGTTCGAATCCAGTCGTTCCGACCATGAAATTTTAGGGCTTACAGTTAATACTGTAGGCCCTTTTTTTGCGTCTACACCAAAGAAGGGGGCACAGGGCAGACACCACTATAGTATGATGTCTGCCCTGTGTACGCCAGTACGCTACGTTACATGGGTCTACACCAAAGAAGGGGGCACAGGGCAAAAGAAGTCATTTCAACGGACAAAAAAACTCAGTTCCGAAATTGTTTTTTAAGCCTTAGCCACAAAGAGCTTTGACCCGCAAGCGATAA